>NZ_JJQL01000053.1:0-64332 GCF_000979975.1 Methanosarcina sp. 1.H.A.2.2 | reverse complement strand
CGGCAGCGTCAGATGTGTATAAGAGACAGTATGTAATATGAGTAAGATTTGGTGACAAATAATTAAAATTCGTTAGACCCTATGAAAAATAAGCCGAATGATATCACTTTTAATCATAAAGTATAAACTCCGGTTTAAATTATGAGTAGCTTATCCAATAGAAAAATTTGATACTGCATAGTAACATATTACATTTAATTATAAAGAAGTGTTGTTGAAGATGGCATCTATGGGGAGAATATAATTAAAGATAATATAACCATGGATAATAAGGCCAATAACAATACAAAAGTGTTCACAACTTCCCATTCAAACATGAACTTTATTTGGGCCTTTTTGAGGTCTACCCCATTTTCAGCCTTAGTCGGATATGGTCCAGCTTCCTGAGATTCTTTACTTTCCCTAATTTCGTTCCATCCGGCAGGTAGACTTCAGCCGAATCAAGTTCTATGCTGCCCGAGGAAGATGCCGTTCAGGCTTCTCCGAAATAAAAAAGAAGGGGATTTGCTCCCCGACTGGTCTGTCTGCTTGGCAGGACAAACTCGAACCTGCAGAACAAAATGAAGTCTGAAATCAATCAGTCTTCCCTTTTCATCTGCGGGAAAAGGATTACTTCCTTGATGGATTCGAGGCCCGCGAGGATCATGGTAAGGCGGTCGATTCCGAGCCCCATGCCGCCGGTTGGGGGCAAGCCGTATCCAAGGGCTGTTATGAAGTCGTAATCGATGGTCTGGGCTTCAAGGTCTCCCAGCTTCCTTTTCTTGTCCTGATCTTCGAACCTCTTCTCCTGTTCAAGCGGGTCGTTTAATTCGGAATAGCCGTTTGCCAGTTCCCAGCCGTTGAGGAAAAGCTCGAAGCGCTCGACAAAACCTGCTTTCTCCCTGTGATTTTTGGCAAGAGGGGAGTTTTCTACAGGGAAATCGTATATGAAAGTCGGGTTTATCAGCTTGTCCTCTACCAGACCTTCAAAAAGCAGAGCAAGGAATTCACCGTGGCTCTTTGCCTTTTCGTAATCTTCAATCCTGTTCTCAATGGCGATTTTCTTCAGCTCTTCAATAGAGTGGGCAAAGACATCAAGTCCGGCATATTCTTTTAAGGCGTCTTCCATGGAAAGCCTCCTCCATGGAGAACGGAGGTTGATCGTGTTTTCACCCATCTGCACCTCATAGCTGCCTGTCAACTTGAACACGAGTTCCGAGACCATACCTTCAGTTAAGTCCATCATGTCATTATAGTCCCGGTAGGCCTCGTAGACCTCGATCATCGTAAACTCAGGGTTGTGGGTCGTGTCAATGTCTTCGTTTCTGAAGTTTTTGGCAATCTCAAAGACCTTCTCATACCCGCCAACAACAAGCCTCTTGAGGTAGAGTTCAGGGGCAATTCTCAAAAAGAGGTTCTGCCCGAGACAGTTGTGGAAAGTCGTGAAAGGCCTTGCGTTTGCGCCTCCATATACAGTCTGGAGCACAGGGGTTTCAAACTCGAGAAATTCCCTTTCGGCAAGGAACCTTCTGATCTCGGAGATGAGTTTGCTCCTCATGACGAAAATTTCTCTCTTTTCGGCGTTGACTATGAGGTCAAGGTACCTTTTCCTGTACCTGGTCTCGACATCTTTTAAGCCGTGGAATTTTTCGGGGAGGGCGCACAGGGACTTGGAAAGCAGGACAAATTCGGACACACTGATGGAATCTTCTCCTCTCTTTGTCTTGAAAATTTCACCCTGAACCCCTATGATATCTCCGGAGTCCACAAGGTTCTTAAAAGTCTCGAACTCTTCGTCCGGAAGGTTTCCTTTCCTTACAAGCACCTGAATCCTGCCGGTCTGGTCCCCAAGGTCGGCAAATATCATTTTACCGTGCTTTCTGATGTTATAGAGCCTTCCTGCAGTCCTGACAGATAAGCCCTCGTTCTGTTCAAAGTCCTCGAACTTTTTCAGGATATCGCAGATATCCCCGTTCTTTTCGAACTTATAGGGATAGGGGTTGAGCCCCTGGCTTATGATACCGTTTAATTTTACAATTTTAGAGTCGTCAAAAGCCCTGGAGCCCGATAAATCAGTTTCATCAGACAGGGGCATTTCTTCAGACAGGTCCGTGTTGTTAATTTCCATAGTCATTGAATCAGTACATCCTCTTCAGGTGAATGTAAGTAAATCGATCAGTAAATTAAACTTAAGCCAATCCGGAAACTGAAGACTGCTTATTCTACCTGTTAGCCTTATTCCGGATATATTTTAACATACATCCCTGCATTTTATATAAACGTTAAGAAAAAAGAGTCAAACGTTTTCAACAGTTTAGAAGACTGCCCTGGTTATTAGCATCTGCCTGTGGTCTGTTCACATTAATATTACTTACCGGAGGTTTCGGAAGTACCGGAAATACCGGAATTTTTGCGTTTCCGACCTTCCTTCCTGACTCGGACTCTGGTATGCTGCAATTTGCGGATATTTTTAAGCAGCCCGAGCCTTGTCCCGTCCAGCAGATATATTTCGGCATCCTCAAGTTCAATCCCCCCTGAAGAAAAAATCGGACCCAGAAGGTCTTCCTGTGTTGACTCATTAAAGGGGACGCCCCCGCAGAGCTCATTAAAAGCGGGCATGATAAAGACCTCAGGGTCTGCCCAATCTCTCCTGTTTTCAAAATCAAGGTTTCCGAAACGAGCTTTCAGGGTTTCAACATTGAATTTTGTCCTGATCCAGGCAGGTTCAACTATAGAATAACCAAAGGCATCGGTAAAACGGACTGTGGGGTGGTTATGGGCAGTAATTACGTGGGATGCAGCCAGAAGTTCAGGTGCAGGCCAGGTATGCCCGTGGAAATACCCCACTCCATCAATAACCGCGCCACGTACCGAATGGACCTTAATATCCTTCTGTCCGCTAAAAAGAGATTCAATTCCTCCGTCATGGTTGCCCGGAAAAATATCCACATGCGCATGTTCTGCAAGCGTTTCAAGAAAATGAGGGATCTCATCCTTCTCCTGCCAGGAGATCTGAGGAACATTATGCTTCACATCCCCAGGGAGCACTATCCGATCAGGAGAACATGTTTGTATATAGCCAAGAACCCGGTCCAGCCGGTCTTTTATCCGGCTTGGCAAATTGATCCCGCTCCTGTAGAGGTCCCACTCGATCCCGAGGTGGATGTCGGCAATTACCAGTGAGGTTTCCGTGTTCGTGACGGTGAGGGCTGGCTCGTTGAGGATTGGGGTTATTTCAGGAGGCATAATCGGCGGAAAAAATCATTTTTTAGGATTTGAAGAAATTATTTTTTCTAAAAGGTAAGCTGTTCTTGAAAAGAGAGCATAACTTTTCAGGCCCGCAGCAATATGTAGTTTACGATATTTAAATGATCGGGCACTGGCAAATCATATATGCATGTTCCTAGATTTCATCCGCACTTTTCTCTGGTCTGACCTTTGGTGAATCTTATTTTTCCTGTCATGGGTTCATGTGCATTTACATAGATGTATACAAATAAGAACACATTGACACCGTTCTTCTTTTCATTATGGACTAGCATATCTAATGGCAGAAGGAATAACTGATTACATGTGATTTTAAAGGAATTTTTAATTTTTAGAGTTCCTGTTCAATAACCTGAGGATACGACCCTATTTTTAAAGGATCAACAATCACAGCACCGATTAACAGCCCCGTGGAGATCCCCACAAAGGTCAGAGCTACCTGGATCAGACTGGAAATGGAAGGTGAATAGTTCTCCACCAGTGCAGCTAAGCTGATAAATCCAAGTGCTCCGGGAACCAGGATCCAGAATGCAGGTATTATAGACACATAATACGGCGTTCTAAGCCTGGATCGCTCCAGAAAAGTTCCCAGCATGGTCATGATGATGGAGCCTGTGAAAGCCCCGAGAAGTCCTCCTAAAAGGTAGTTCCCGGCTTGCTGTCCCAGGAAAGTGGCAAACAATACAATTAAAACCCCTACCATATCCTTGTTTCTGATAGACATCAAAAGATACATCCCGAGGGTGAAAACAAGAACTCCGATATAGGGAGCCCACCAATTTAGAGGAGTTGCCGTATCAGCTACTATGTGGACCCCGGACAGTCCTGCAACCTGAAGGCCTACTATCACTCCAAATAAGAGAAGTAGCAGTATTACAACCCCCTGAACCAGGCGGGTTGCACCGGATACCACATTGTTTGCTGCCAGTTCGAACATTCCGGTGGACAGAACTGCTCCGGGGATGAAGTAGGCAAGTGCTGGGACCATTATAGTTAGGGACCCGTTTACAATTCCCTGTTTAAACCCGAAAGAGAATATCGTGGAAACAATAAAAGCCGTTAGAACAGGCAGAATCAGAGTAAATTTTGGTTTATCCTGAGAATAAGCTAATATAAGTCCCACTACGGCCCCTAATGCCCCACAAAAAAATAACCCATTAAGGGTTGGCAAAAAGAGTGTTCCCAGGCCTGTGGAAAACAGTGCATAGCCTAAAATATTTTTAATATAGTTATGCTGGCGTTTAACATTAAGGATTTCATTAATACGCCTTATTCCCTGTTCAGGTGTTATTTCAGCATTTTCTGCCTGGTAGATCAACTCATATAATCTTGAAACCTGGTCTAAAGGAAGTACTCCGGGTTTCTGCAGGGTGACTTCCAGAGCCTTTGAATCTCCATCTGCAATCTTTATGAGTAAAAAAGTAGGTAAATTAATAACCTCTTCAGCTTTGACACCATAAGCCTGGCATATTTTTTTTAAAATTGATTCTATGGACATCACCGCGATTCCTGCAGCAGTCAGAGCCCGGGATATCTCGGTGAGAAATTTCAGAAGATGTGGAGGTAAACCACTCTCATCTGAAATATTCAAAGGGTTTGTGTGAGATGAATCAGTATGTGGGACCATTTAACCAGTAACTCCCTGAACTTATACTGCCCCTATAAATAAAATTGTTTTTGAAAAAGGATTATACCTGGAGAGAATGTTATTAAAGAATCTGTTTTCTTGAATTTATGCACTTTGAATTTTCGGTGTGTACCGCATTCCCCATTTGCATTCCCTTATCATCATGCGTTCGAAATCAGACCAGCTGAATCTACCGGGTCAGCCTGACTGACCTCCTAACCGTTCATGACATCATCTTCGCCGTGTTTCCGTCGCCGATATCAGTGGCACTGCTCCACTTCTAAACCCTCATCGTGGTGATATTCATGGTTTACTCTCCTTGCATTTCTGGACCTCGTTGTCGAAAATCAAAGCTCTTCGACATTGGTGATTAACTGGTGGAAAAAGCCGATAGATTTGGCAAACTCCCTGACCAGCACCCGCTCGTTGACGCCGTGCCAGCGTGCGGCGTCTGCCGCTGATTCGACACGCACGGCGGTGAAGCGGTACACGTTCCTGGCGATAGAGGCAGCGAAGTACTTGGCATCAGCTCCGCCGATGACGAGATACGGGGACACTACCAGGTCGGGCGTGCCCCAGGTCTGGCGGATCGACTTCTCAATCGCCCTGTACTCCTTGCCACAGGGGTCCGACACCGGAGACGGATCGATGGAGTCTGAAAGTTCCGTTACCTCCACCCGGTTGTCATTTACTATCTTCCTCACCTGCTCCAAAACTGACTGCACGGTTTCGCCCTGCAAAATCCGGAAATTCACAACCGCGGTGGCAATTGGAGGCATGACGTTTTCCTTGACGCCGCCGTTGACCATCGTAACCGCCGTGGTGGTATGGAGCATAGCCGTGGTTTGAGGGCCGGTGAGCATGTATTTGAGGAACTGGTCCTCGCTGGTGTTCCGGGCTTGCCATCCCACTGTGGGGTTTTCCGTATACTCCAGGGCACGTTCTTGCTCTGTAGTCTCTTCCATTTCGGGCTCGCTGCCAAAAGCAATATCTTCCAGAACCTCGTGGAACTTCTCTGGGAGTTCCGGCCCCAGGAAACGCATCTGGTCCCGCACGGGCTGTGTGATCCGGTAAGGGAATGGGTTGGCCTCGAGTTTGGTGATCGCCTGAGCCAGAATGCCGATGTTGGAGTTCTTTGGAGGCATAGCCGAGTGCCCGCCGGGGCCTGCTACCTTCAACTGCAGGGTGGTGTAACCCTTTTCCGCTGTGCCGATCAGGGCGATTGGAGCGGCGATACCGGGGAACAGACCGGCGGTCAGCGGCAGACCCTCATCCAGAACCAGTGCGACCTCATTGATACCTCGAGATTTCAGCTCTTTCACTATCTGCTTCACGCCTTCAGGACCCATCACCTCCTCGTCCTGTCCGAAGACCAGATGGATGGTGCGCTTTGGCTGGAAGCCCTGCTTGAGGTGCATCTCGACGGCTTCCAGGATGGCAAGGATCATGATCTTGTCATCGAGCGAGCCACGGCCCCAGATATAGCCATCAGCGATGTCTCCTGAAAAGGCTTCATGTTCCCACTGCTGTTCGGTGCCAGGGACCACCGGCACCACATCCTGGTGCCCCATCAAAACTATTGGAGGCAGGGAAGGATTCTTGCCACTCCAGGTGTAGAACAGGCTGAACCTGCGGGGATCGCCGAGGATCTCCCGTTTCAGGGTCTTGTGGATGAGCGGATAGGTGTCCACCAGGTATTGATGAAAATCATTGAACGCTTTCTCATCAAAGTCACTGCGGTCCTGATTGGAGATGGTAGGGAAGGTGATGGCTTTGGAAAGCCGCCTGGCAGCTACATCCTCATCCACCGGCACCTCCACCACAGCGACATCTATCATCTGCAACGAATCAAATTCTCTCTCGGTAACCATGCAATTCCCCCTTGATATACGAAATTATTTTTCGCACGTTGTCTGCACAACGATTGTGCGAGGCACTCGTCGAATACCTGAACGCCTCGATCTAACTTTTCTGGAAACTCGTGGCAATGAACCATGCCAGAATCTCTTCCTCCTGCTTGCCCGTGCCGAACTACACCGCGACGGTAATGCTTGATGGAGATTATAGTTCGTCTTTCTGTAGAAGGAGAGGGAGCAGGGGATGGCTTATTACATAAAAAATACACGTGGTTTTATAAAAAAAGGCATATTAATCAGATGTACTGAAATTAGATAAGGGATTTTAAAATCGAATTTGAGATCCTTTGCAATAGCATATACTGGCACCGAGCACGGAGTAGAAGCCTATCCGGAAGAATCTGTTTTTGATGAAGCGGCTGTCATATTAAAGTCGCCGCTATCAAATAAAAGAGGATGCCGAAAAGAAAAATTTCAGGAATTAACTCATTTACCACACTCAGTGCTAATCACAACTCTTTTTCCGAAAGCTTTTCGACCTTTTCCGAGAGCTCTTTGATCATCTTCCGCATCTCGGCAAGCTCGTCCTGCACCTCAAGGATCCTGTCATACATGGGGCTCCGGTTGTCTTTAACGGCCTGTTCCTGGGAAAAACGCTGTTTGCTCGGCAGGACATAAACGTACACAAACCACATCGCAACAAAGCCTATGATACTCAACCCCGCAAAAAAGAGGAAATACTGCGGAAAAACGGTCCTGATATACGAATCCCCTTCACTATAATACTGAAGCCGGGAAATCATCAGGAAATTGAGGATTGAAAACAGAAACATTGCCTCCCCCATAAGGGTAAGCAGCCCCCCGACCCGGGTGGACATTTTCCTCTGTTTTGGTATAAGTTTTTCAAACACTTTGGTCACCTTTGGAATCAAAAATAGGAGATAGAAGTTTAGATATAAAAATTATGACTATCAAAGAATATAAAACATGGCAGGATTCGGCTCATTAATTATTCGGGTTTCCGGGGAAGAGTTCAAGCAAGCTTTTTTTATAAAAAAGCCCATATTATAAAAGAGGGGAATTGCTATGGTATATGTTGTTATAAAGCATAAAGTAGAGGACTATTCCAGATGGAAATCTATTTTTGACGAACACGGAACTACAAGAGGGAAAGCAGGATGCAAAGGCGGGCAGCTTTTCTGCAGTTCGGACGAAACAAACGACCTTTGTATCCTTTTAGAATGGGATAAAAAAGAAAACGCAACAGGATTCTACGAATCCGAAGACCTGAAAAAAACAATGCAAAAAGCAGGGGTTATTGGCAAACCGGAAATATATTTCTTAGAGAAAATAGAAGATTTTCCGGTCTGATTTGTAAAATATCCCATAAAAACCGTTAAGGCAAAATGAAAGGGAGAGGAAAAATCCCTTTCCCTAACTTTGTTAGAAATAAAAAAGGTAAGACAGCTTCGATTTTACTTATCATCAATCTTGCTTCTTATTCGATTTTACGTCCCATTGATTTTAAATTTCATACTTCAGCACGTCCTCAATCGTATCCACGTACTCGATATCTATCCCGACATTATCCTCGATATATTCCTCGGCGTCCACAACTTCCGGGACTCTTTCAATGACTTCAAAGCCGCTGACTTCCCTTTTTACTAATTTGTAAGTGACAAGCTCCCTGTTTTCACCTGGAAGAAGGAAGAGAGTTTTTCCCCCGGCTTCTGCTGCCGTAGCTTTTTCGAAAACTCCGCCTATAGCGCCGATATTGCCTTCATCGTCAATGGTGCCGGTAAGGGTGATGCTATCATTAAGTTCAGTGCCGTTGATAGCGGAAATTGTAAGAAGGGCCATTAGAGCCCCTGCACTCGAACCGTCAACACCCGGGATTTCCTGATCAGAAGTAATGCTGAAAATAACATCGCTGCCTGAGAGAGAAACTCCGGTCTCCTTCTGGGCCACGAAAACTGCAGTATTTGCAGCGTCCTGAAAAATCACGCCCATAAGAGGAGTGGTCTGGACAAGCACCCGGCCTTTCCCAGGCCTGGTTTCAACCGAGATATTGAGAAGGGTACCCTCTTCAGAAACCGCCTCCCGGATAAAAGGACCTGACCTTTCCAGTTCAACTTTCTGGAAGACGGCAGGCGCCTGCAACGTGGCAAAACCTTCCAGACCTGCAGGGCATGTTTGAAGGGTATTTTCGAGTTCAAAGACTCTCTCACGGTAGAAGTCCACCTGGGAAGCATAGGACTGGAGAGACTGGTTATTCTGAGTTATTTTTGTTTCAAGCCTTTGATTCTCTTTTTCAAGGGAATTTATACGTGCCTGCATTTCCCGGACCTGCTCCCCCTCAACCGGAGCTTGATATAAAAAAACAAAGTAAGCATTCGCAACAAGCGAAAGGGCAAGGATAAGGGCAAGAAGCCTGGATTTCATATAATGAATTATTTTGCTCCGGCTCGTACTTATTTCTTCCTTAAAGAAACCCGTATTTTTGAGCAGATACATTTGCTGAACAGAAACTTATCAGGAAGGTTACCTATAACCGGTTTTTGGCTCGGACAGCTGGTCTTTCAGGAGTATAGCCCTCGTTTTACATCACTTTCCTCTATATATTGTTCCCTGCCTTGCTCTATAATTTCTTCCCCGTCTTTCCCGTCGTGCTTCCACATCAGTGTTACTTTCAGATTTGTTTCCTTTTCGGACTTGGTAATGACTGCCCTTCCATCCGTAGTCAGGCGAAGGCTAAAAGCCAGCTGTACCTGAGAAGGTCTGCGCTCAACAGGGATTTCCTCAACAGTGTCTCCAACCTTTCTCGAGAGCTCCTTGATAATAAGCATTGCACTGGAAATTGAATCTATGGACTTCTCTTCCACGGCTTTCGGAGATACTAGCGTCATTTTTATCGTGCCTGGAGCATGCCCCAGTTCGGCTAAAATCGGCCCTGTTTTTACAACTTCCTTGCCGGACTTTTCATTATCATCTTTATTGTTGCTCGCGTCTTTATCAAATATGCCTTTAAAATTCATGCATTGTCATCCCCCGGAGGCGTTAAAGGGACGTATGACAGAAAAAAGAATACGGCCCAGAAAGAGCGAAATAAGATAGATAAAATAGTATATAATTGGATAAATAATTGATGATATATTTTAGATGTTGCTGGCTTTTGCAGTTAATCTCTCTGTCTGAAATTGAGGAGAAGCAATAAAAATAGAAAATTTGGAGAAAACAACTAAAAACAGAAAAGTAAGGGGAAAACAGCTAAAATAGAAGGTTGAAGAGAGAACAATAAAATAACAGAGAAACTTTGCAGTATAGATTTTTGCAGTATAGATTTTTGCAGTATAGATTTTTGCAGTATAGATTTTTGCAGTATAGATTTTTGCAGTATAGATTTCCAGTTTTCAAAAAAGAGAGTGCATTAATTACCCTTATTAGAAGGGCAATTAGTGCTGTAGACATCTTTTTCGGGTGGTGTGTAGTTAGTTAAATGGTATTCATACCATTCATATCTCACTTTTTCTTCTTTTCCTGTTCTTCCGCAAGAGCAACCTTTTTACCGCAAAGGTCGCAGTTCCCTTCTTCAGTTATACAGGGCTGTTTCGGAGCTTCCCCTCCACAAATTCCGCACTTTACCATACTATTTTCACCTCCCCTTCAAGTCCCTGGCATTTATGCCATTAGTAATCAGCCAGTCATTGATTTATACTTAATCGGCATCAAAATATACTAAATGCACTCCAGTACCCGAGGGAATTAGTATATCCCAATGACCTTCAGGGTCGTAACAGAAACTTTATAAGTGAAGCCGGAAGATGTAAAAAATATGAAAGACAGCGGCAAGAAAAAAGAAAACTTTTCTGAAAACCCGGAAGATCCGGAAATAGCGGAAATGGCGGAAATAAAAGCTATCAGGGAAAAGCTTTGCGATATGCATAGCGATATCAAGAAAGTTATGGAATATTCGAACAGGCTGCGCTTTGAAACTGCTATGGAATGTTCGAGGCAGGAATACTCAAATGCAGTCCTCAGCCACCTTATTGAAGATATCGATACCGGACTTGAAAGAAATATGGTAAAGAAATGCCCTGAAAAAGAAAACTGCAGGTCTTCCTTTACAGCCCTTCTTCAAAGGAATGCAGGGCTTATAAAACAGGGCAGAGTAGATGAGATACTCCTTTCAAATAATAGGGAAAAACTCGAAGAAATGAGATGTGGAGCCCCTTACAGCAAATGTGACCAGTGTTTTTCCGAAGTATCCGGCCTTTTCACAAAACAGGTCAACCTTATGCACTCGATGAGGATTTATGCTGGAAATCAGGAACAGAAGCCCGATATTTTAACCCTTGAGCCCGGCGCACTTGTGAGAGAAATCCTTGAACCGGTATCCAATCCCCAGCGCCTGGAAATCCTGAAGGCTGTGGCTTTTGAGACGAAAAGTTTCTCAGCCTTTTCCGAAATTACAGGCCTTAGAGGCGGAAACCTGCTCTTCCATCTACAGAAGCTTATGGACAGCGGACTGATCCTGCAGCAGCACGAAAGAGGGGATTATATGATTACGGAAAAGGGGTTCAAAATTCTGCAGGTATTAAACGAATTATATTCCTCACTTCAATACTCCCCACTGCAGCTCCCTGCCAGAAAAACACCCGGGGAAAAAGAAGAAATTCGGATTTAACTCTTTTACCCGGAGCCGATCAGGGAAGGAAAAAGCTAAGATTTAGGCAAAAAACTGAGTAGTCAGGGGTATCTGTTATTCCTGATTTCAACTCTTCTATTTTCAAATTTCTTCGGCTTTCTTTACGTTAGGCCCTTCTTTTGTGTCCTGTACGACATAGCCAAGTGCCTTTATTTTCTCCCGGAGGGCATCGGAAGCTTCCCACTCTTTCTTTTTTCGGGCAGCCTCGCGTTCCTCCACAAGCCTAACAACTTCTTCCGGGATTTCCTCTTTTCCTGTTTGTGCAAAAAGGCCCAGAACATCCGAAAACTGTCTGTAAAGGGAGTAAACTTTTTCCAGAACTTCCCTGTTTTTACAGGATTCAAGATATACGTTAGCTGCGCGCGAAAGTTCCCTGAAAACGGTCAGGGCTTTAGGGGTATTGAAATCGTCCTCAAGGGCCTGCCTGAACTGAGTCTCAAGTTCCGGAAGAGTTTCAAGGGTTTCAAGGTCTCCGGGGTACGCTTCATCTTCTGCGCCCTTCAGGGCAAATTCAAGGTTATCGAGAGTCTCTTTAAGCCGCAGATAATTGTTTTTTGCATTTTCGGCAAAGGCTTCGGAATAGTCCAGCTTTTTCCGGTAGTGCACTGAAAGGAACATGAAACGTACGACCTCACCCCCGTACTTTTCAACGATCTCGGGAAGAGTGAAAACGTTTCCTTTGGATTTGCTCATCTTCTCCCCTTCAACTACAAGGTGCTCTCCATGAATCCAGTTGCGTACGAAGGGCTTTCCGGTTGCACCCTCTGACTGGGCGATCTCGTTTTCATGGTGCGGGAAGATCAGGTCCACACCTCCGGTATGGATGTCCAGGGTCGGACCAAAACTGTTCATTGCCATTGCCGAGCATTCGATATGCCAGCCAGGACGGATTTTCCCCCAGGGGCTTTCATAATAGATCCCCCTTTCGATTTCCTCAGGCGCAGAGGCTTTAAGGAGAGCAAAATCCCGCGGGTTGTCTTTATCATACTCGTCCACGTCCACAGACGCGCCAATTATGATGTTATCAAAATCAATCTTTGAAAGCTTGCCGTAATCCGGAAACCCTGAAATCCTGTAATAAACAGACCCGCCTTTTTCGTAAGCCAGCCCCTTATCGATCAGTTCCCGTGCAAGTTCGATCATGCCTTCAACGTTTTCTGTTGCCCGCGGATACAATGACGCCCGCTTTATGTTCAACAGATCAAGGCCTTTGAAGAATTCTGCCGTGTATTTATCCGTAAAGTCCTTAAGAGACATCCCGGCTGCTTTTGAGTCCCTGATAGTTTTGTCATCGATGTCCGTAATGTTCATTACGAGTTTTACCCTGTACCCGAAGTATTCGAGAGCCCGGGCAATATTGTCTGTCATCAGAAAGGTCCGATAGTTTCCTATGTGGGGCATATTGTAGACCGTAGGCCCGCAGGCATAAATCGAAACCTCACCTTCCTTTACAGGTTTGAATATCTCTTTTTCTCTTGTCAGGGTATTGTAAACTTGCAGCATTCGGAACACCTCTGGTTATTTAATAATGGGAAAAATTAGCCCAATCTGTTACTGTTACTATTACTTCTAATTGCTTTATTACTTTTGGAGCTCCTGGTAAACAATCCTGAATCAAAAAGCCTGAAGCTCCCGAGCAGGAAAGGAGAGTCAGGAAAAGCCTTCTTCAAACACCGATACCCCAAGCCTTTGCAGAATTTTACCCAGCCGAAAAAGAGGAAGTCCAACCACATTAAAGAAATCCCCCTCAACTTTTTCCACCAGCACCGCCCCTTTTCCCTGAGCTGCAAAAGCCCCTGCTTTATCCAGAGGTTCTCCCGTCCTTACGTAAGCTGAAATCTGTTCTTTACTTATGTTAGCCATCCAGACGTTTGTTGACTCGGATTCACTGATTTCCTGCGCGCTGTCAAGGTCCAGAACCGTGAGTCCGGTTATAACCTGAATCTTCTTTCCACTTAACTTTTCCAGCATTTCCTTAGCTTTTTCCGGCAGGTGCGGTTTTCCCAGGATTTCTCCATTATAGAGCACCGACGTATCAGCAGAGATTACAATCCCGGAATCGAAGTGTTTTGCCACATCCCTGGCTTTTTCAACGGAATGCTTCAGAAGAAGCTCTTCAGGGTTCAGCTCCGGCTGAGGAGGTTCTTCATAAGAACTTGGACAAACAACAAAATTGTCCCCGATCAGCTGTTTAAGCAGTTCTTTTCGCCTTGGGGATGCGGACGCGAGAATTATCCTGCGCATGGGGAAAAAATCTGGACGGATAGGATATATTTGTATGGATGGAATGGGAGAAATTAAAAAAATAAGAGGAGAAGTGCCGGTTATCCCCGGGCACTTTTAAAAAACTTTCTTACGTTATACAGTTCCTCAGGTTTTCCCAGGAGGATACAGGCATCATTTTCCTGAAGAAGGAAGTCCCCGGCTGGAGTAGAGATCATATTTGAACGCCTGCGAACCGAAAGTACAGTTACTCCATGCTTTTTCCTGAACTCCAGGTCTGCAAGGGTTTTTCCGTCGAAATCAGAGCCTCTGCCCACTTTAAGGACCTGAATATCGATTCCCGGAAGCCCGTCCTTTATGCTGAACCCGCTGTCAACGCCTGTGTCAACAACAAGTTTTCGCAATCTCCTGTAACCGTTAGCCCTCACATCATCGACCATTTTTTCGATGTCTTCCCTGGGGACAAGATATTTTTCAAGCAGGCGGACAAAGATCTCTACTGAAGTTTCGTATTCTTCCGGGATTATTTCATCTGCACCCAGTGTATTGAGCCGCTTCATTTCCTGCAGGTCGTGTACCTTTGCAATGATGCAGATGTTAGGGTTCAGCTCCTTTGCCTTCTCTACTATTTTCCTTGTAGCATCTGCGTCGGAGATACCAATTACAAGGACTCTTGCATTCTTTATTCCCGCATGTTCCAGTACAGCCCCAAATACTGCATCTCCATATTGTATTCGTTCCCCTTTCATCGTTTCCTGCTTAACAATTTCAGGGTTTGATTCTACAATAATATATGGGATGTCTGCGGTTTTTGCTGCATTTGAGATTGTCTTCCCGGAAAAACCAAATCCTACGACTATAAGGTGGTCTTTCATGTCAGGCTCGACATTTTCTTTCTCTTCAAAGGATTCGGAGTACAACCCTTTTACCAGTTTCATACCGAAATCAGTGCCAGATACCTTCTTGATAAGAAAGTCAGCAGGTTTGTAAGAAGCATTAATCAAAAAGGGTGTAACTCCCATAGTAACGATTGAAACTGCCAGAAATGCCTGGTAAGTCTCCTCTGTCAGAAGAGAGTATTCCAGCCCCAGCCTCGAAAGGACAAAGGAGAATTCTCCTACCTGTGAAAGTGCGAGTCCTGTAAGTATAGTTGTACGTAGCGGGTATCCCAGGAGGAAGGTTATAGCGACCCCTGCTACTGCTTTTATAAGAATAAGGGCAACTGCTGCAAGGATAAGAAGAGGGAGATTATCAAGAAGATAACTGATATTAAGAAGCATACCTATGGACACGAAAAAAAAACTCATGAACATGTCTTTCAAAGGTAAGATATTACCCATTGCCTGCTGGCTGTACTGGGACCCTGATATAACGATCCCGGCTAAAAAGGCTCCGAGAGCTAGAGACAGCCCGATACTGGAAGTAAAGACTGCTGCGGATAAGCAGATGAAAACAACACTCACAAGAAAGAGTTGTTTGCTACCTGTCCTGCCTACATGGTAAAATATCCAGGGAACCAGAAATTTGGCGCTCAGGATAAAAACCAGTATAACGAGGGAACCTTTGAAGAACATACTCTGAAGGGCTCCATCAAAACTCACAGAACTTCCTGCAAGTATAGGAGTGATCAGGATCAGAGGTACGATAGCCAGGTCCTGAAAGATCAGAATTGCAAGCGATGTTTTTCCCTGGGGAGTATAGACTTCATTTCGGTCCTGAAAAACTTTGAGTACTATCGCAGTACTGCTAAGTGAAATTAAGAAACCGAGAAAAGTAGAGGTAGCAGGACTAAAACCGAGATATGAGCATACAATAAGAACTATCGCGGTCGTTAAGAGAATCTGGAGAGAACCCCCGACCATTACGGCCGTTTTCATTTTCCAGAGTTCTTTTAAGGAGAGGTCAACTCCTATCGTAAAAAGCAAAAAGACAACCCCGAGCTCGGAATTCAGGTCTACATTCTGCCCACCGTTAAGAATTCCAAGCCCATAAGGCCCGATCAGCATTCCGGTTACAAGAAAGCCCATCACCGGAGGGACTTCAAATTTGGAAAATATGGTAAGGATGAAGATGGCAAAGCCAAGAATGACATCAACATGTGCCAGTACAGAGAATTCCATTTCGTTTTGCGCCTCTGGAAATCAGAACAAAGATAGATTAAAATTTCTGTAAGTGAAGTTTCTTGAATCTTTAAGGGACATAATAGCTCGGAGTATAGATGAAACACTTAACTCATTATGAAACACTTTATACTCACCTGTCCAGTAAATAATTTATACTGTAGATAAACAAATATTTATCAAGAGATATAGTGTTTACGATAGGATATTGGGTATATAAATATTTGTGATTGTTCTCATTAGCAGGTGAAATTAGAAGAGAAAAAATGTAGCAACCTGGTTTAAAAAAAGAGATGAAGATTAATAATTTAAAAATGTTTGGGCACAAAAGAGTATAGAAGTTTGTGAATAGGCCCGGTCCGTTCATCAGTCAAGAAATATCAATTGTTGCCTGACTGATTGCCTGACTGATTGCCTGACTGATTGCCTGACTGATTGCTTGACTGTGTTTAAGCTTATCATAATTTAAATCTACGATATTTTAGTCCACCATACTTTTTGGGTTTACCACACCTTCGGGACCAGCCTGTCCGTTCTTTTTACATAATCTCTGTACCCTTTCACTTCCCGTATTAAGACTTCTTCTTCGAGCTTTAACCTGTATAAGAACAGGAAGATAAGTACTGCCGATATGCTGAGGGAATAGTAAGCATTGAGGATAAGAGGAATTCCTGCAGCCTGTATTATATTTCCTGCATAAGCCGGATGCCTGATGAATTTGTAAGGGCCGTTTTCGATAAGCTCATGGTTGTCCTGGATCTCTATATGGACAGAGAAGTATTTACCAAGTGTCCATATACCCCAGGCCCGGAGAACCGTCCCAATTACTGTCAGCACTGCTCCTGTAATTATAACGGCAAAGTTGTACCGCGGAAAAAGGCTGTATTCGAGAGCCGGGACAATTAACAGCAGCCACCAGAAGAATAAAAGCAGGTGGTGAGTCCATTTATTTGACTGTGTTCCTGAAAGGTCCGAGCCTTTGTATGCGAATTTTTCTGCCCGCAGATAGAATACAAGGACTCCTACGTAAAGATAGACCGGCAGATGGTTTAAAGAGCCCCAACTTTTGTCCATTCTAATCCAGGTTGCAGCCGCCAGTAAAAGCATAAAGATGCTTATAACCCAGCTTATCCGGTCTTTTTTCCTGCTATTTTTCCCTATCATTTACATGCTTAATCGAAATGATTGTTTTTTAATTTTTCCTGGATGTATAGCGTCTCAGCGCGTGTTGACCGCCGGTTTTCCGGCCTGCTTAACTTACGACAGGGTGTCCTGCCGCTATCCATTCATTGATTCCGCCTTCCATGTTATAAACACCAGTGTAGCCGGCATCAACCAGTATCTGGCTTGCAGCAGCACTTCTGCGCCCACTCCTGCAGTAAACCAGTATTTTTTTGTCTCTGGGAACTTCGCTTATCCGGGCTTCAAGCAGCTGATCAGGGCTCAAATTCGATCCGCCGGAATTCGTAACAGGAATCAGGGTTGCCCCTTCGATATGCGATTCGTTGAACTCGGCAGGAGTGCGGACGTCAAGAATGAAAATATCGCCTTTTTCAATCAATTCCCTTGCTTCGTCCACGTTCACGGTTTCAAACCCGGAAGGACTGTCTTCCTCTTGCATTGTAAAAATTAGTAAGATTACCAAAAACAGGAAAAAAAGAGCACCAAAATACATTAAACTTTTTTTATTCAGGCAGATTCCTCCATTACTGCGTTTAACATCTGGAAGAGTAGTTGGGTACGTATTTTATCAAATGCTATCTTTATATAGAAATTGCTTCTTGAATATAATTCTATTTACTTGCAAAAATTATAATCTGTTTTGGATATTTACCTGCTTTTGCAGCAGCCTTACCAGATGAATGGAACAAGCCGGTACCTTACTTTCTTTGTATATTCCTTATATCCTGAAAGCTCCTCGTAGAGCATCCGGTCTTCAAAGTAGGTACGGAAAACGAAAGCAAAAGCAAGTAACAGTGCAGGGATCAGCCCGTATAGAGATCCGATGATAAACGGTGCACAGCCGTAAAACAGAATCATCCCGGTATAGCCCGGATGCCGGACGATGGCGTAAGGCCCGGTGGAAACAACCGTATGTTCCCGGTCCTTCTGGATGCGGACCGTTGTCTCAAAAAACTTGTTTTCGACCATTGCCCACGCTACAAACAGCCAACCTGCGATGAACATTATCACGCCAACCGCCAGAAACTCCATTCCAGGGCTTGAAAGCTGAAACTTTCCCACATCGAGGCCGCACACAATAAACATCAGGATAATAAGCAGGATGTAGAGCACCACAAAAATCCTGTCCCACCACTTCATTTCCTCTCTGGTTATTTTGCTCCGTGCCCTGATGACCTCCGGGTTGAACTTGAGGAAAATAACCATATTGGAGAGCAATGAAACGGCATAAAGCCCGAAGAAAAACCATGCCCTGGGCAGGTCGATCCGACCGGCAGAGAGAAAGAAAACCGCCACCATCAGGAATAAGCCTGTAAGGACCTGTACAGCCCTCCTGGAAAATGCCTTCCAGAATTCGGCGTCCTTTTCCACCATTTCAACCATGAAAATCCCCACCTGACCCCTTATGCCTTCAGCCAGGAAGCCTTGCCAGTTTCAGAAGTTTCAACTGAAAGCTCTTCCTGAGATCATTGGTTTTTGTCCCCTATTTACTCACTACGAAGGAATGACTTTTGATGCTCAAAAGGATTTTGATGACTAAGTTCAGGGCATGGCAGAAGGGAAATAAAAGAGAAATGAAATTAGAGAGAAGTGAGATCCGGCTGGCGCAGTTCTGGATGAATAACTTTAACTGTGAACATGTTAAATGAACCATGACTTTACGAAAAACGAAGGCAGAATGCCCGTCATTTCAATGATGGGTAGTTCACTGACAATTATCGGAGTAATTACATGGAAGATCTCAAACGGCTTTTTAAAAAAGACAAATTCGCTGCACATACAGGAATAGAACTGCTGGAAGTTACCCCAGGATATGCAAAAGCCAGGATGGTAATTGAAGAAAAACATCTTAATGGTTTAAATATAGTTCAGGGAGGAGCATTGTTTACCCTTGCAGATCTTGCTTTTGCAGCAGCCTCAAACGCATACGGAATTGCTGCAGTTGGGATCAATGCAAACATTTCCTTTGTAAAAGCTACAACAAAAGGAACTCTCACAGCTGAAGCAAAGGAAACTTCAATAAACCCTAAAATTGCCACATATACTGTAAATATCACTGATGAAGAAGGAGACCTCGTGGCAATATTTCAGGGAATGGCCTATAGAAAAAAGTTTTCACTTGATTTTTCAGATGTTTGAAGCCCGAAAATTAAACGAAAATTAAAAATTCTGCCGTAAACAAAGATTAAATTAAACGTAAAAAACACTTAAAACCAAAAGTAAACAACGCTTAAAATTAAAATAATCATTTTTTTTGCAGATTGAAGTTTTAAAAAAGCTAAGGATGCGACCGCCGGGATTCGAACCCGGGTTCTAAGCTTGGGAAGCTCAGGTCATAGCCACTAAACCACGGTCGCAAACTGTCTTAAGGAACTGCTGTGTACTCATCTCATGCATCTTTTAGATATTAAAGTTTTCGGTAAAAGGGACTAGATGTCGGAGAATACTGGTTTACCCCTCGATGAAAGTGAATATCTGTTTCTGAAACTTGAGGGGGCAATGACGCGGTTTAAAGAGCTTGCAGAACTTATTGAGGAGGTTGAAAAGCTCACGTCCTATAAGAAAATCATAAGAGGATTGCTGAGTTTTTTGGGAACTCAAAGGGGACGAGATGAGGGATAATCCGGAAATAGCCGAGTTATACGAGACTGGCATTAAATAACGGAAAGTTAACGTATTTTAAAACAACGTTCTATTTCCATAGATCAATACTTTTTTATGCAGTACCCGAGATAGTGGAAAAACTAATAAAGGAATAAAAGTTCAAATTGGTATTAAAATCGATTTAAACAAAAATCAGGCAAAAGGTTACAATAATGGTTTCAAAGGACCTCCCCTTCAACAAAGAAGATATCCTGAAAATAATGGAAAAATATCCCACCCCTTTTCATATTTACGATGAGAAAGCCATTCGGGAAAACGCCAGAAGAATGAAATCCGCCTTTAAAGACGTTCCCGGCTTCAAAGAGTTTTTTGCTGTAAAAGCTCTCCCTAACCCCTTCATCCTTAAGGTCCTCAAAGAAGAGGGTTTCGGGGCGGACTGCAGTTCCCTTCCCGAGCTGATCCTTGCGGAAAAAGCAGGGATGGCCGGCGACGATATTATGTTCAGTTCCAATGATACGCCGGCTGATGAGTTTGTAAAAGCAAAGGAAATGGGAGGCTACATCAACCTTGACGACATCAGCCACATCCCCTACCTGGAAAAGTATGCCGGACTTCCGGAAATAGTCTGCTTCAGGTACAACCCCGGCTCCCTGAAAGAAGGAAACGAACTCATCGGAAAGCCGGAAGAGGCAAAGTACGGTTTTACAAAGGAACAGATGTTTGAAGGGTACAGGATCCTCAGGGATAAAGGCGTAAAGCGCTTCGGAATGCACACAATGGTTGCCTCGAACGAACTGAATCCCGATTATTTCGCGGAAACCGCAAGGATTCTCTTCGAACTCATAGTTGAGATCTCAAAGGAACTTGGAATCCGTTTCGAATTCGTAAATCTCGGCGGAGGAATAGGCATCCCCTACAGGCCCGAGCAGGAGCAAGTCTCCCTGGAAACCATAGCAAAAGGCGTGAAAGAAGCCTACGACGCCACCATCACAGCTAACGGGCTCGCTCCACTCAAGGTCTACCTTGAATGCGGCAGGGTCATCACAGGCCCCTACGGCTATCTTGTCTCTCAGGTCAGGCACCTCAAAAGCACGTACAAGGACTATGTTGGGATGGACTCCTGCATGGCAAACCTCATGCGCCCTGGAATTTATGGGGCATACCACCACATAACCGTCCTCGGAAAAGAAAAGGCAGCTCCAGTCCACAAATACGACGTAACCGGCTCCCTCTGCGAAAACAACGACAAGTTTGCAATCGACAGGATGCTTCCCGAAATCGAAATAGGTGACGTCCTGGCAATCCACGACACCGGAGCCCACGGGCACGCCATGGGATTCAACTACAACGGAAAACTCCGCTCTGCCGAACTCCTGCTGAGAGAAGACGGAAGCATTGTACAGATCCGCCGGGCAGAGACCATCAAGGACTATTTTGCAACCCTTGATTTTGAGGAACTGAAAGATTTCAGGTGAAAACTTAAAAGCTTAAAAACAGGCCATATAATACCGGTAATGTGCCTGAAACTTTCTATTTTTTCCATTTTTTGACTCGGTATTTAACCTGCTCACCTCTAATTTTGTCTTCTAAGTCTATCCTATAAATCCGCCTTTGATTTTATTGACCAATATGTCGATGAGGAAGTAATTTATCCTGCCGCAACGGAGCCTGGAAAGACCCCAATGCATCAAGATTTAATCAGTCGCCTGGAGCCGATAAATTCCCGTTGTATTTATTCTGTAGCCTAAAATGTTTCCATGCTCCAAAAACCAAATGCTGCAAGGGTAATAGAGTAATTGCTCAAAAATTCAAAGATCCAACGTAAGGGGATTCATACTCATTTAAAGAATTTGGATTAAGGTGAAATACTCTGAAAGTATGGAGCTCAAGAACTCCTGTCTTCTTCTTTAATTTATAATCCAAAATATGCGGCATCATAGTATAAAAGAAAAGAAAAATGATGTCGCCGTTAACTTAAATTGTAGCGAACGTTCTCACTGAAAAATGAAAAATATTATTGGAAGAGGAGCCTGAAGATTACACCAAAAAAAATATCAAAAGACGTATTATAAGGAGAATTCCTTCTGAATATAATTTCCAAAATTATATCGTTGGCAGGAATAATTCAAACAACAAAAACGGAATTCAAACAATAAAAAAAGTAAATTATTGAGTGGGAAAACATAGAGGAGGCTAAAATGAAAACTAAAAGAAATATAGCAATTTGTCTTGGATCTTTACTGATTTTGATGGGCATGTTTGTGCCAATTGCGGTTGCTGGAGACGGTGGAGGAGAAGACGATGGATTTTCACCTCTGGCGATGGTTGTATCCCCGGATAATTTTGTGATTGAAACTAATGCTAAATACATATCCGTTGTTATTGAAGATACTACTGAGACAAACAATACACCTTTAAGCTCTGTGTACCTGGATCCCGAAAGCATTATTCTGAAGATTGATGTCTATGAAGAAAATGAGTTAGTGGATAGTGGAACATTCAAATGGAAACGTTACGAGGATAATAACGATGAAGATGAGGATAAATTACTTGCCCTGATACTGATGTACGAGAGGGCAAATCTGTTTGAACCCACTACACCCGCCAAACGTGCTATTGATTCAGAGCTACTGGATGTTAGCGAAGCTACATTGCTGGTATTTACCGTAGAAGGATATTATAAGGGTGAAACTGGCTTCAAGGAGGCATATAGGGTCACACCGATGCATGTCGGTCCTGGAAGCGGTAAATCAAAAAAGCCCGCAGATAAAGAAAAACCGGAGACACCTGGTAACGGACCTGGAAGTGGAGGCTCTGGAGGTAACGGACCTGGAAGTGGAGGATCCGGAGGTAAAGGAAAGTAAAACTTAAGCCAGAGGAATTTTTCATTTTTGACAAATTTAGGGCAGGATTTGAGAAAATTTTAAGCTCAAGTCCTGCCTCAAAAATATAAAAAACGTATACTTTTTTTATTCAGTTTCGTAGAATTCAGCCCTTTATCGGTCAGGATTTGGCTTTCCTCGTAGACTCCCTGTCAAAGAAAATATTCTTCCCCTTCACGCTCAGCGGAATTCCCATTGCCACATCCGCGTCTATCATCTCAAAATAACAGGCTGCACCCCTGCCAAATACAGCACCCTGTTGCCAATACAGAGGTCCTTTGCTTTTGCAGCAGCCGAGCCCACGGCAATCCCGGGTCCAGATACTTGATCATGCACTGAGGACCGAGAAACTCTTACTGCACCTTTTCGTGTTCAAGCATCTTTTCAGAGAAATCCATCATTCGGAATAAGACCTTTTCAGAGAAATCCATCGTTTGGAATAAGAGTCTAATCCCGGTTTCAAAAGGTAGATTCAAAAAAAGTAATCATGATGCCCGGATTTCGGGACAGACTGTCAGATTACTCCCAGGCATCAAAAACGATCTGATTTCGCGGATTTTAAATAGTCTCGTACTTTTTCAGGATATCCTCGAAGGCTTCCGCAACAACACCGAGCTTTTCCTTTCCGACCCCGAAGGTGCTGAGCTTGAAATACTTTGTCAGCCCGGACTTGATGCCGTGGATGTTGCGGCTCTTCAATTCCTTGTATAGGAAGTATCTGCCGTTCTTTACCTTCTGGGATATCTCGTAGAAACCCGGTGCTTCGAAGAACATAAGGTCGTGATTGTGGGGGTTTTGTCCGCGCTGGATAAAGCCCAGGTCCTGAAGCTTTGCAGAGAACCAGCGGGCGTTTTCGACTTCCTGGTCCCAGTTCCGGACGCGCTTTACCACTTCAGGGAAAGAAGCCATCAGGGTCATAACCGTTGCCCCGCGGGCAGTGCAGCCCAGAAGTTCGACTTCCTTTACCTTGCTGTGTACGGATTTCCTGAACACGATTGGGGCATATTCCTCACTTACGCCTAGCACTCCGACAGGCCCGGACGCTGCCATCGACTTGTGCCCGCTGCCCACGATAAAGTCGGCTCCGATTTCTTTTGCGGAAACAGGCATCCTTCCAACACAGTAAGCCCCGTTCAGGAGGAGAGGAACATCGTATTCGTGGCAGACGGACGCTATCTTTCCGGCATCCGGGATGTTTCCGTAGCTCCCGTCAGGATATGTTACAAGGGCAAGAGCTGGAGGTTTTCCACTTTCTTTGATAACTTCTTCAATTGCAGTTCCGTAACCTTCCGGGTCCATGCGGTATTCGGGGCTGCCTGCATGTGGTACGGCTTTGATATTCAAGCCGGCTCTTTCGGCTGCAACGTAAGAGGAGTAATGGGCAAGCCCGTCAAGCACGATCCAGTCCCCGGGCTTTCCCATGGAGTGCATAACTGCAAACTTGGACTCTCTTGCCCCGTTTGTGACCCTTGCCTCATCACAACCCAGGAACTCTGGAAGAGCCTGGTGTACGAAATCATGGATAGGAGGCTTTTTGATCTGGTCCAGAACCCCTCCACAGAAGTCGCAGACAGAGTAACCGTCTCCCCATTCAACAAGAGTCTGCCTGGCAGCCTCGGTCAAAAGCCCGCCAGTCTGAAGAGGGTCAATATTTATGCTGCCAAGGGTTTCCCGCTTTATGAAACCAAACTTCTGTAAATATGAGTCGTCAAGTGTCATATTATGTATACCTCAGTGATAACTGTAAATTTATGATGTGAATAATTAAATTCTTGCCTGGACTAAAAACATTTACTGTGGATTGATTTAGCATTTTTTATGGAAATTAACCTGCTTAGAGCTCTACGTACCAGTGATATTATCACGAATTAATAAAAATGTATTCCAGAAATAGCTATAAAAAGGACAGTGAACTACCGTCGAAGTAAAATTCCGTAGAAGAAGACTGCCATAGAAGGGATAGACGAATTTCATTTATATAAAAGCGTAAAATGAAAAGGGAAATACTATCCAAAAACCTTTACCTGAAAGTACAGAGCAGGAAAGGGTTCCTGATAAAGAAAAAGGAGCAAAACGTCTATTAAAGAGACGTCCTGCAGTCATAGGCTTCAGGCATTTACTGCCTTGCCGAAGACCTCAATAAACTCATCGCACTGAGCAACAATTATTGCTGCCGTTTCCTTTAAGATCAGAATCGGGTCCGTACCATCGGTTTTGATGTAAAGGATAGGATCACTGATGCTCACGTGTTTCATATCGTAAAAAGCTGCTTCAACCCTTTCATCTTTAATCAGGAGGTCCTTGAGAAGATTGAGAAGGGTATGAGTTTCGCCTCTGAACTCGACTTCGAGCTCGTTATTTGTTTTGTTAATGATGTTCAGTTCCATTGGTGACCACCTGTAAATGGTGAATAATATAGCTTGCTATAAACAGCCTGCCATAAAATACATAATTTATCATAAAATGTCGAAACCTGCATAAAGTAAGATAGGGAAAGAGAAATTTACCTAATTCCTTTCCCGTACTCGGTTGAAATCTTACGGGTTTCAGTCATATTGCAGACAGGGCATTTAAGCTTTTTCCCTTCCAGCACAAGTTCCCCTCTGCAGTTTGAGCAGTAAGCTTTTACAACTCCAAGAGAATCTTCGGCTGTGGTAAGGCGCATTCTGTCAACTTCAATGACTTTGGCTCTTATAAGATCAGACGGTCTGAACTCATCTAACAGTCTCTTGACATAGGCATCCCTTACATTTGAAACGTGGATATCTCCGGGCCTTGAGCTGACAATTTCCCTGTTTTCTTTTCCTTCAATTGCTGCAACTTCCACCATTGCCCCGGACTCGCGGACGTCAGTGATCCTGCCGTAAATGATGTTTCCTACTTTAAGGAGATTTGGAGTAAGAGTATTTGGCTTAACCAGGACCACTCTGGCTTTTCGGTCAATGAGTACATTGCCTGTAGCAGTAGAATAAATATCTCCAGCAATTACCGCTGTTCCTTCGCCTGGTTTGAATTCCTCTGTAGTTCCGACAAGTTCTCCCGGAAGAACAAAACCTCCTTTTTCAAGGTCTTCTTCAGATCTCACGGCTTCTTCGACAGGAGGCCTGGATCCTGACATTTCCTTCCTATCTCGGGGAGTTTTCTTAGGATATGGGAACCTTCTCTTTTTGTTAGGGTCGCCTTTGAACTGATCTGTGGGCTGGTCTCTAGACTGACCCTTGAACTGATCCCTGGGCTGACCTCTGGATTGGCCCCTGGGTTGACCTCTAAACTGGTCCCTTGCCGGACCCTTGAACTGATCCCTGGACTGGGTTCGGGGCTGGCTTTTAAACTTGTCCCGGGACTGCTCCCTTTGAGGGCTCCTTGACGGGTCCCTTGACTGGTCACTTGACTGGTCCCTTGACTGATCCCTGCTTTCTGCAGTTGCAGGGACCGATTTATCAGCAATCGTCTTTCCTTCACCAGGACCTGTTAATTTTTTCCTAGTAGTTTTATTTTTTCGGATTCTAATCATGATCCCTCATTCGAATTATCGCTATTAGTGGATAGATAAGTCGTTTTAATGGTTTTTCAGTAATCTTTAGAGAGTTTTCTTTATAGAGTTTTTGGCGGCAATTGAACTCATAGAGAACTCATCTTCGGGAGGAATAGGAGTAATTTCCTTTCTTAATATCTTCAAGTTAATTCTTCCCTTGCAGCATGGCATACATTTCAATACATACAAATTAGATTATTGTAAAGTACCCCAGCTTATTTATTTCAGATTATCTGTCCCAAAGTATCTGTCTACGCCATGGATTTATTCTATGTATTACGGATTTATTCTTAACACCATGACATGTTCTCTATACAATACTCTATACAATAGAGTTATTAATTCCGCCTTTTAAAATGAAATCTGAAGATGTAAAGCTGTAAAACATGAGGCCTTAAATGGCTCCTGAACACAGGCTTTATTCATGAACAGCAACCCTGTAAATCTCTACCTCAATAATTTCTCTTTCTTTTTGATGGAAATCGAAAGTCCTTTTTAGAGGGAATTTCGCAACGTAAGAGTGTGTAATGACCGCAGGCTTAATGAACTTTTGGATAAAAGCAAGGCTTCCGCGGTTGTGGATGGAATATATTACCTCACTTGTTCTTAATGCTGACGAAAGAAAGGGTCTGTCCCTGCCTTTAACTCTTGCCCCGAATGGAGGGTTCATAAGTGTGGTTTTTACATGCCCTGAGACTTCCGTAATATCGGAGCAAACGAACTCCACCTCCACTCCAAGTTTTTCGGCATTTTTTTTTGCAACCTCAAGCGCCTTCGGGTCCGTATCATATCCCACGACCTCCCTGGCTCCCAGAAGTTTTGCCCCTATTGCAAGAATACCGGTACCACAGCCCAGGTCCTGGACTGATTCTTCAAGGTCTCCCTGCATATAAGCAAAATGGAGTATTTCCGCAGCAAGGGGAGAAGGAGTCTGGTATTGTTCCAGATCAAGTTCGGGATCGGAAAAACCTTCGACTTCTTCAAGCAGCATTTCAAGTTTTCTCTGTTTCATATCTTTTGTTTTCTTCTCTGTTTTATATCTGGCAAAAAGTTATACAGGCATTTGGTAAAAGGTTATACAGGTTCCTCGGTAATTTCATCCAG
Source organism: Methanosarcina sp. 1.H.A.2.2 (assembly GCF_000979975.1). Classification (NCBI taxonomy): domain Archaea; kingdom Methanobacteriati; phylum Methanobacteriota; class Methanomicrobia; order Methanosarcinales; family Methanosarcinaceae; genus Methanosarcina; species Methanosarcina sp. 1.H.A.2.2. Next base: position 37,248 of record NZ_JJQL01000053.1, on the reverse strand, counting down.
CACAAGCTTTTCCCATTCACGTTCTCCAAGCACGATCTCAAACTCCTGTGGGGTCAGCATAGGGGAAGGAAAACGTCCCACTTCATCCACAGCAAGCCTGGGACAGGCGGTGTTTACGAAAGCGTCTACCTTGAACTGAAGCAGCTGATCAGGAGTTACGAGATCGATAAGGATCAGGTGTGCTTCTTTTCCATGTTTCCTTGCAAGTTCTTTGAGAGAAGAAGCAAGTTCTATCCTCTTCTGCCCATTTTTGCTTGAGACAATGATCCCGAAAACCTGCGCATCCAGAGACTTTGCAATTACCGCACTCCGCTGGCGGAGAACCTTTGAAGGGTTAACCTCGCGGACTTCACCGGAAAAGGGATCAGCTGCAAGGACACGTTTTTTTGTGGAAAGGGATACCCCGAGGGGATGGAAATCCCCACTTCCGATATAAAGGTACTCATCACAATCTTCATCCCTCGCTGCCGAAAAATTGCAGCCGAGCACCTGCCCTGCATAGGCAATCCTGGAGTCACCACGTCCGATAACACAGGTTTTTCCCAGTTTTTCAAGCACACTGCATGCATCCGGAAGCTTATGGACATGCTGGACAGTGGTGATCAGACCTATTCTCTCTCCTTTAAGTTCCCGGACAGCCTTCTCAACAACAGGCCGGACATCAATTGATGAGCGTGTTTCGATAAAGTACACTTTATCTGAAAGCTTGACATCTTCCAGTTCCGCATGCCCGAAGTGGAAAAGAATATCAACATGATCAAGGAGAGTCCGATCAAGGTCACATGCCCCAAAACAGGGGTCTCCTGAGATGAGAACCTCAGCTCCGGTAGCCTCCTCAATGGCTTTTGCAAGTTTCGGACCTTTGCGTTTCAGCCCTTCAGGAAACTGAAAGCCCACAAGCTTTGCTTTCGTATCCTTAATTACGCTGATTATATAGTCAGGCCTTAAATCGAATGCTTCACTGATCCCCAAAGACATCCTTTATCTCCACGCCTTTCTCACTAACATCAATTGTGACGAGAACCTTGGGTTTAAATCCGAGTTCCTTTAGCTTAAGATAGCCGTCTCCGCGCCCTATAACGGAAATTACATCTTTTACTTCGACGCCCATATTTTGTAACGCTCTTACAAGTGCAAGAAGAGTTCCACCCGTACTGATAACGTCGTCAACGATAATTATTCTGTCTCCCTTTTTGAGCCCGTTTATATAGAGGACACCTTTCGAATAGCCTGTGCTCTGGGAGAGTTCCACTTCTCCTTCAAGGAAGTAAGGGCGCTTCCGGACGATGGTAAGAGAGATTCCGGTTTTAAGGGAGAGGGCATTTGCAACCGGGATGCCCATAGCTTCCACAGTCAGGATAGTGTCAACGTTCATATCTGCTATCTCTGCGATGTAATCGGAAATCTCTTCTACCATATGGGGATCGATGGAAGGTACACCATCAGAAATAGGATGGATAAAATAGTTATATTCCCCTCGCTTTATCACAGGGGAGTTAATTAGTGAATCTTTCAGTCTTTCAAGCATGGTTTTAACCTTTTTTGGCTGTCTCAATATTCCGGGAAGTAAAAAACCCTGAAATAATATCCTGCTCCCTTGAGGATACTGCCCCCCGAAGCGGATACGGATATACAAACACGCTACCGGGAAAGATAAATCAATTTCAGGAAACATTGAAGTACTTGATATAACTTTGGTTTTCCAGTTCCATTTACATCCGGGATGCAGGAGAATTTGTAATAAATAGTTATGTCAGTATTAATAAATTTAAGGATAATAAAGGTAAAGAATTCTGGAAAAAATAAGAGAGCTATAAAAAAGAATAGTTTGACTGTGGAAAAACGAAGACGGAAAAATAAAAACAAACATGAAATTCTTCAAATAACAAGCACAAAGAAAAGAAAGTACCTTTCAAATTACGTACCTTCATACCAAAGAAAAAAAAGCAAAAAAAAGCAAAAAGAAAAAGGGTTAAAAAACCCGTCAAAAGCTCTCAACTATAAAATATCAGGCTTTCATTCAGGCTTTAGATTTATTCATCCATCTGCCGATGCCAGGAAACCCGTTTCTTGAGGGATTGACATTTCCTGCCGGGTTGAGCAGTCCAAGAACAACATAGGGATTGGCACCCGCCTGTTTCATTTCGCTCAGGGTATCCTCATCAATGTCAATGACTGCGATTTCCGTAACAAGTCCTTCCTTATCCCAGTTTTTCCTGTCCATAAGACAGAGATCTCTCAGATATTTAGAAACCCAGGCAGGATCGTCTTCTTTTGCCCCACATTCCGCACTCAACGCATCAAAGTCAAACCCGAGTACCACTGCCTGCATAGTTCCGGCGTTTTTATCCGTAACCACGAAGATTCCGGCAGGAGAGCCACCAATGGCTTCTATTTCTTCGGCTGTCAGCGCAGATACCCAGACCCCTCCTTTTCCAGGAGATGCATCCCAGCGCTTTACAAAAACATCTTCTTTACACCAGTTGGGGCAGGAGAAAACCGTATAACTTACCCCTTCTTCAAGCGGGTAATTCTCTTCCATCCAGTTCGCAAGTACGTAGCCGCTTGAAACCCCGGGACAGAAGTGGTTGTGCAATTCCAGGCACTGCATCAGTTCATAATCTAAACTCCCGGTAGCCCAGCCGTTAGAGATTGTAAGGATGGCAAATTCACGCCCATCAAAAACCTTTGAGCCTACTTTTTCATTCCAGGCTGCTACGGACTCCGGGCTTTCGGAAAGGGCATCAAAGTTTATATTTTCCGTTACCTGGTAGCTGACCTTATTTTCATCTCCATATGAAACCTCGATAAAAGTACAGTCTCCACTGGATTTGTCAAAGAAAGCAAACCAGAGAGGGGCATTCCTTGCGTTCTGGACTATAAGCAGGTTCTTTGTGTACAGTAACTCCCTTCCATAAAACTCCGAATAGAAATCGTCCAGAAAAACATAAGACTCCGCAGGAGAACCGATGTCCGTGATTATAAGGGTGTCTTCAGGTCCGATGTCTCCGAGGCTTTCTTCGGCTGCGGCAAAAACCCGAGTCATCAACTCCTGGTTATCGGCTTCAGCTGCCATCCCTTGAATAGAACCAAGGGAGAAAACAAGTATTGTAAGTAAAACAAAATCTATGATTTTTGTTTTGATTTTCCTGTTAGCAATTACACTTCTTCCAATCATGCTTTTTCCTCTACTACCCGTTAATAAGTTATTTAATCGGGAAAAATAATGGCATTTACCACAGAATTAAACTTAAAAATTAAGACAAAATTCCAATTTTATGTTTTTTAGTGTTACAAAAGAAGAAAAAAGGGTACATAAAACTTTCGAATTATGTTAACGTTGAAGACCATATAAGTAGAAAAAAGAGAAAGAAAAGGAATTTGCGGGAAAAAGAAAAGAGAGAAAAAAGTTAAAAAGAAAATTTAGGGGAAAGAAAAGAAAGAAAAAAAGTTAAAATGGAAAATTACGGGAAAGAAAAGAAAGAAAAAAAGTTAAAATGGAAAATTGAAAAATCAGAATACGGTGTCAAAAAGTCCGACTACGAACTCTGCCAGTTCCCTGCTTTTCTCTGTTGAGGTCATCAGGGTATCAGCACGACAGGCACGGCAGCCAAGTCTTTCGAAAGCGAATTCGTCTGCCCTGTCCCTTTCATCGAAAACAAAGACGTCAAGGAATTCCTGATAGTACTCTGCAACTCCCATGGAAGAGACTTCAAGCCCGCAGGCCTGCATCAGCTTCCCTGCAGGTCCGCTGACAGGAGCATTGCCTATTATAGGGCTGACTGCGACCACCTTTTTCTTTTTCAGCAGTTCCCTCATTCCCGGCAGGGAAATAATAGGACCTATGCTGGTTATGGGGTTGCTCGGGCCTATGAGGACTCTGTCATCCGTCTCAAGGGCTTCCAGGACCTTTTTAGCAACTGAAGCTTCGGAAACGCCTCTTATGTCAACTCCAAGCACATCGGGCTCTCCGTGTTTTCCAACCCAGAAGTCCTGAAAATGCATAACCCCATTCAGGGTCTCGATACAGGTAGAAACCGGGTCATCTGACATAGGTAGAATGCTTGCATCGATCCCTAAAAGGGATGCAAGCTTTACTGTAGCTTCCGTAAGAGATGCCCCATCCCGGATGAGGTTTGAACGGATAATATGGGTTGCACGATCCCGATCCCCGAGCCTCAGGCTTTCTTCAACCCCGAGTTCCTGCATGCGCTCATAAGTCCGGAAGGTATCGTTTTCTATACCCCACCATTTCTTCCGGTCGATCTGGTCTGAGAAGAGATAGAGCACTGTATCGAGGTCTGGAGAGATCAGGTTCCCAGAAACCCACAGGTCTTCGGCAGTGTTTACAACAACGGTCAGTTCCTCCGGCGGGAGGATTTCCTTGAGCCCGTCAAGGAGTTTGGGAGTTCCGGTGCCTCCTGACAATATGATCATGATAATACCTTTTCCCTGATTTTGTTTCAGCCTTCGGGTAGGCAGGTGCTTCTGTAACTTATGCAGTATCAAAGTAATAGCATCAAAGTAATAGATACAGCAATATATAATGACATCTGTCTAAAGAATAATGAAAGTTGTCCTTGATCCCGTACACGGTTACATCGAAATGGATGAAATCGTCCAGGAACTTCTGGCTACCCCACAGATGCAGCGCCTCAGAAGGATCAAGCAGCTTGGCTTTTCAAACCTTGTATATCCGGGAGCAAACCATACCCGTTTTGAACACTCCCTCGGGACCATGCACCTTGCCTCCATGCTGATGAAAAACCTCGACTCTATTGAAGAGGATAAAAAAAAGGAGATAAGAGCTGCCTCCCTTTTGCACGATGTAGGGCATGGGCCTTTTTCCCACGTAACCGAGAATGTTATCGACAAGTATACCCGGCACAGGCATGATGATGTAAAGGAAATTGTAGGGAAAGGGGAAATAAAAGAAGTGCTGAAAAAGCACGGGATTTCCCCCGGAGACCTTGCAAAACACGTCAAAGGCGAGACCTCTTTAGGGCAGATCCTCAGCAGTGAGATCGATGTGGACAGGATGGACTACCTTGTCAGGGACGCTCATTACACAGGCGTTGCTTTCGGGGTCGTTGACTACAACCGCCTGATCAACCAGATGCACTTTTACGAAGACAGGCTTGTTGTCGACTACGGAGGATTGAAAGCTGCCGAATCCCTTCTGGTTTCCCGTTTCTGGATGAATACCTCGGTTTACTATCATCACGTGACCAGAATCTCGGAAGCAATGTGCTCAAAAGCCGTGGAGTACATGATCAAAAATAGGGAACTTGACCCGTCCAGGCTCAGGCAGATGGATGACACCGACCTGATAGCAGCCATGCGAAACGCAAGCGGATATGCAGGAGAACTTGCAAGGCGGCTGGATGCGCGCAAACTCTATAAGCGGGCGCTTTATACAGGGCTTGAAGATGCAGGAAAAGGTGTGCTCAAGCACCGTGATAAAATTGAGAGAACTGAAAAGGAGATTGCAGAACTTGCAGGAGTAGACCCACAATTCGTGATTGTGGATATTCCAAAGACTCCTGAAATGCTGGAAATGAAAGCAATGATAAAAGCAGATCACAGGATGATCCCGCTTAATGAAGCTTCACATTTCGTATCAATCCTGCAGGAAGCCCATATGGATAACTGGAGGATGGGAGTATACAGCCCGAAAGAGCACTGCGAAGCCGTGGGAAAAGCTGCAAAGGAATACTTTAACGTAAAAAAAACCACAAAACAATTTAAGCTGAGTGATCTGGAAAAAACTTAAAATACAGGAGTAAAACTTTTGTTTAAAACCACAAGGAAAGTTGGCAGTGTAGAAATCATACTCGAAGCAAAAAAGCTAGGGGAAGACTACCTGCTGACCCTTACCGGCGGAGAGGAGCATGCAGGTGCAGTTGCGGTCGGGCTATTTGATGAAAAAAGCAGGAGAGCCAGCTCTTCTGTGATCACACTGCCCGGACACAGGGAAGAGCAGCTTGCCCTGGACAGCGCAAGGCGGGTAAGCAGGGCAACAGGAAAGACATCGGTATTTGTTGCCGGAATTCATGTGGATAATATCAGCCAGGAAGAGATAGGGGAAATAGTCTCAGCCGCAGAGGAGATGGTTGGAAGCTTCATCGCCTCCTGTGAAAAAAGTGACATGACAGCAAGGAGAAGCGAATAATGGAAATAACTGTAGGAATTAGCGGGGCTTCAGGGGTACAGTATGGGATCCGCCTTCTTGAAGTGCTGGCGGAAAAAGGGATTAAGACCCATCTTGTACTGACCGAAGCTGCAAAACAGATAATCGAGATCGAAACTGATTATTTACCCATTGAAGTGGAAAAACTTGCAACCTGGAATTATTCCCAGAAGGACTTTTCAGCGCCTATCGCAAGTGGTTCCCATAAAACGGCAGGCATGGTTATTGCTCCCTGCAGTATGAAAACTCTCGGGGCAGTTGCAAACGGGATATCTGACACCCTCCTCACAAGGGCTGCAGACGTCTGCCTGAAAGAAGAGAAGAAACTTATCCTGATGACTCGCGAGACCCCTCTTAATCTCATACACCTCGAAAACATGCTGAAGGCTAAAAAAGCAGGGGCAAGTATTCTCCCGGCATGCCCTGGCTTCTATTCCAGACCGAAAACCCTGGATGACCTCATAGACATCATGGCTGGCAGGGCGCTTGACCTTTTAGGAGTGGAAAACGACATCTATCAGCGCTGGGAGTGACGGAAAAAGGCTGAGGATAAGGGGGATCCCAACACAATGACAAGAATTAATGAAAGTGGGGCTGGAAGTTTTGAGTCGTAAAGTCAGAGTACAGATGCATGTTCTAACGAAAGCTATATAAAGGATAATAACCTTTGAGAGGAAGTACCCTTGGGATAGTAGGGTAGCTTGGTCCATCCTCGAGCGTTTGGGACGCTTGGACCGCGGTTCAAATCCGCGCTATCCCATCATTTTTTATCTTTTTTATAAAATGTTTAATCTTTTAGATAAAATCCTGGATTTTTTAGATAAAATGTTTAATCTTTTAGATAAAATCCTGGAAAGGAAATGTCTGTTTAATAGTTAAATTACTTCAGTTTACAGCATAAAAGATATTATTTTTGAGAATTACAATAGAAAAATATTAATTTTTAGGTTATATCTTTATAAATGACGGGTAATTTTAATACAGAAAACAGATAATCCTGTTTTAGGTGTGAGTTAATAACTCACAGAACTAACTGATTTAGAATCATTTTAATATAGAAAACTTACTACTTATTTTAGGTGTGAATGAACTACTCCCTGGAACTCACCCTTAAAAATAAGACTATGTGAGCCATATTATGTAGGGGTAACATATCATGAAACAGACTCTTGAAACATTAAAAGGAAAGATAGCCGAAAAAACCCTGACATCCGACGACCTCTTTGCATTTACGGAAAGGCTGAAAGAAAGTATGCGAGAAGGAGCCCCGATTGTCAGGAACGTCTCGCCTGCAAACATCGACCTGCTCGAGATATATGCATTTGCCCTGCAGAAGATGGAAATGGCAAACGCAGACAGAGACAGCGGACTGAGGGCTGCGGACTGGAGAGAAAGTATCGATGACTTCAGCAAACTCAAAGCGTTCGTAGACAAACTGCAAGAGAGCGAACTTATCAAAAGAGTTTCCTGGAATGTCGGAGGCATGGCAATTTACGACATCGTCGACTCCGAAGCCTATAGAACTTATGTATACTGGAATATCCAGGCTGTTCTGGACAATATGCTGCTTTTCGAAAAACTCTGAAACGGCAAAAAGAAGATAAAACCTGAAAAAACAAAACCTGAAAGAAAATGCCGGGAATAAAAATTGCCCGGCAGAGAGGAAAAAGTACATGCCTGCCCAGTAAGGGCATGTGCTGACATCCCCTTTCAGGATCAGGTTTTAAACATTTTGGAATTTCCTTTTTTGTGGACTGTATTCTCTTAGCGGTGTCTCACAACGCAGTTTGAAAGCCCGAGGATTTCCACAATATCACTGTTGTCAGGGCTGTGGATTATCATCTGCCCTTTTTTGAGATAGGGAATCCTGCGTTCGTATTCTTTAGGGACTTTTAAGGCTGAGATTGCAGCATCATTATTGAGGTTAAGGATCAGCTTTGTGTTGACCTGCTTGAAGACGGTGTCATCAATATCCTGAGGGTCCTGAGTGATCAAAAAGAGCCCCAATGCTTCTTTTCTTCCCTGGCGGGCTGCATCTGCGAAACGGGAGATGATAAGGCGGGAATGTTCCCCGTTTGCACTGGAAAGATAGCGGTGAGCCTCATCAAGTGCCAGGATTATTGGAGTTTCTTTGATCGCCTCTACACCCGAGGTGCTGAGTTTATTGTCAACAATCAGGCTCATGATTGTGAGCACTATGAGATCCCTGATTCTGGGAGAACTTATGTACTCGGTTGGGAAAACCGAAACCTGCCCTGGCTTGAAGATTTTATCCAGAATTTCGGTGATTGGAGTTGCATCCTGGTCAAAAACCTTTGAGAAAAAGCGGCTTTTTACTCTCCGCACGATCCCATCATAAGAGGACTCATGCAGTTTTCCACTGTCAACATAGTCGGAACGAGTACCTTCATTTTCAATATGGCTAATGAAGTTCAGGTAGGTATGGGGAACGCTTGATTTAAAAAAGTCCCCGAGGAGCACTTCAAGCCCTATATGCTGAAGTTCGGACATCCCGGCTGCCGCAATCAGCCAGGAGTTGTATTCCACAAGAGAAAAAGGAATTGTAAACTCGACCTGTTCTGCCCTTGACCTATCTCCGGGATATTTCTGCCCTTCGACCTTTGCTACAAAAGCCTTTGTGGACTGAATCCTGCCATAGGTGACATTTTCAGACTCGAACCTGAATTTGTCCTCTTCGGTAAGGGTTTCGTTATCCTCAAAAAGCTGAGAATATTCATCCTGCGGGTCCATGATTACCAGGCAGGGATTTTTCTGGGCTTTATCGGGAGAATTCCTCAGCCGATACCTGTTGTCTTCAGTCATGAACTGGCGCAGGATGTTTTTCGAGAGGAAAGTCTTTCCTGTCCCCGTGCTCCCGCAGATCAGCATGTGCCTGAAAATAAGGGGGTCGCCCAGCAAATAGTCGTTTCTCAGGTAATAAGCAACTGTTTCGGGCTCTGAGTGGGTCTTTACAAGTTCTCCTCCAACGCTGAGATGCCCGAGGAAAACACCCTCTTCCGGAATGTTCAGGCCCGTCTGGACTTCAAGCCTGTCCGTAACAGGCAGTATGGGAGTGTTCGGACGGGGAATTCTGTCTGCCATCCTGCGCGTGAGTGCACTCTCTGCTTTTTTCCGGTACAGGATGCAAAGGGGATCAAGGCAGGCAAGGAACTTGTAGTCTGCCTCATTCATAGGGCTTGCCCGGGCATTCAGCATGCGCCTCGAGTGGATTTCAGTTGCATCATCTACGGCAAACTCCTGCCTGTACTGAAGTTTTCCTACCCTTGCAAAGAGTTTTTCTCCACCCTCATACGGCACAACAACATATGTCCCGAGCCGGATCTCACTCCTGCGGGCAGAAGCAATGTATCCTGCAATTGTAGCTCCGGAAGGGGTAATTTCAAGAGGTTCTATGCCAGTTGTGACTATCCCGAAAGCTTCATCCAGAGATGGAGTAACTCCGGAGGTTCCGATATCATAGTCATCAAATGCTTCAAATGGAAGTTCGTCTTTTCCGGAAAGCCGGGAAATGGAAGAACCATCCGGGAAAAAAGAGTTCTGCGGGTCATCTTCCATGGGAGCCTCAGCTGAAGGAACAGAGAATTCTTCAAAAGCTGGCAACGAGTCCGGACCGGAGGCTTCCGTAAGCAGATCCTTTTCCAGGTATTTATTTTCCGGGCCTTTCGCCTCATTCTCGGGACTTTCCTTTGATCCTGCAATTTCTTCTGATCCGGCATCCTTTTCAGGAGCAGAAGTCGGTTTTGACTTATCGGAAATAAAAGCCAGAATATCGGAATCTTCATATTTCATTGATATTACCCCACCGAGTGTCATTATAAGTGATATCAGGACTCATATTTTCAAAGAATTTATCGATCTCTCCCCTCTCCACTTTCCTGATTTTTGCGAGGTGGTCTGCCTTTGTGAGGGTAAGGGGAAACCCATGCAGAGAAAGGTCAAAGAGCACTTTTTTGGTAATTTGCATGCGCAGGGAATCATCCTTAATAAGCCCATAAGGAGCTTCAACCTTAAAAACCACATCTGTGGAAGGCACGTAAAGCATGAAGAAACAGAGGGCATAATCCTCAGGCGAAAACTTATGCCTGAGCTTTTGCTGGAGCGTGTCCCCGGCTGCAAGAGGGGAAGTCCCGTTAAGCAGCTTCTCGTAAAACCTGTTGGGCTGTAAAAACCAGTTGGTGTAAGTAATATAAGTATTTCTGGAACCGTTAAACTTACCGTTTTTCCCGTTATTTTTGGAATTCCTCCCATCATGCCCCTGCCCGGATGGGCTATCAACTTTCTGAGGGGAGAGGAGGTTTCGGAAAAACTGAGCGTCAAGCATCCAGGGCAGGTCAAAAGCTTCCCTTTTCTTCCGGACACTGTCCATGATCTGCACGTCAGTCGGATTTTTGACAAATCCTATCACAGGTTTCTGCTTTTCCAGAAAATGATCCATAATATCAATGTAATTCTGAAGGATTTTTCGGGCGTCATTGTTCTGCCGGACTTGCACTTCCTCGTCGTCCAGCACCATCCAGTACATGAGCTGTTTCGGATAAATAGGCCCGTCAATTATGAAAAAGCTCTCCGGCTCCAGCATGTCCTTCATAAAAAGCATGTGCTCGGATTCTGCCAGGTACATGGCAAAACTATGCACCATGTCAGGAGCCTTTCTTTTCAGCTCGTCCGGAGCAATTGTGACCAGCTTTGCCCTCCCAAGCCCTTCATCAAAAGTTTCCCAGCCTGATGTCGCCTGCATTGCTATCCTTTGAGAAGAGGAATAAGCAGCACAAACAATTGTCCTGCACCTCTGTAAATCAAGATCAGTAGGTGTTGCAGCCAGCCCGCAGTGGCAAAAATCCACAAAAAGCCCGCTGTCATAAGTCTTCGGGTTCGTGCTCCCGCTGTCACAGGCATAAGTAACCGGATATGGGTCCTCGCCCTGTGCCATCAGTTCGGTCCTGACCATCCCCCGAAAGAGCCTGCCCACGGCCTTCAGGATGACCTTCCCGTCAATCTTCAACTCCTCAAGCAGAGAATAAATATCTACAGCCGTCCTGGTTTCCTCAAACTCAAATGAACGGTCAATCCTCTCTGCAAGCTCCGAGATCTTATGCATATGCACGGGCTCAAGGGTCATGAATAAAAGATACTTTAAGAGTAATATATATTTGTTGAGTGGGAGACGGAATTGGCGGCAGATTGCCTGGAAAACAGGTGCTGGAAATAAGGAAATATACAACTGTTTTTAGAAGAATCCTCTCAAATGATAGAGAAAGATGTTAGAAAATGGAAATCACAAGCTAACTACAATTAGTGGGTTATCTTAGTACGCAGTCCCCCCAGAAAGAGATACTTTTAAAGGATTCCCAGCTTTAATTTTCAATCGTCACTGAAAAAGAAAAAAGTCTATCAGTAATTGTCGGACGGCCTGTTTAGGGTGAGGTGGCCGCCCGCAATGTGATTTTTCGGTTTTATCTATATTTCCTCAGTACAGCAAGCCCGATCAGGAGGGTTCCTGAAAAACCTAGCAGGAAGGAGGGGATTTTTGGAGGATTTCTTACGACTTCTACTGATGCTCTTGCCTGAATATAGGGTTTGATATCTTTGGATATGAATACGTCTGGAGTTTCGAGATGGGAGTTAATTCCCAGCAAGGAAGAGACTGTGTATTTTCTTGGAGAGATATTGCCGAAGATCTGATTTCCTGAGCTGGATTTCGAGCCTGACCCGTATGAGTTTTCGGCGGAGATCCTCAGTTTTTTCTGGGATATACCTGCAAGGCCCTCGTCATTTTCATAGGCACCTGCAAGGAGGAGGTAGTCTCCGGGAGGAAGTTCGAAGCTTTTTAGGGAAAGGATGCTCTGGTTTTTTTCGCCTATACTTATCATGCCGTTGCCTTTTCCGATAAGGGTCTGGATATTGCTCTCAAGTTCTCCTTTTCCGGTTTCGGACTCAGATTTTATCAAACTGGTTTCTAAACTCCTGATAATATCGATCCCGTTCACGATAGGCCTGATTCCGGTATTCATCCCGCCTGGATTTGTACCTTCATATGTTGTATAGGCATCTTCCCTTATCAGTACAGCCCAGTACGTATAATTCTTCTGAGCAGGTGCATTCTTCAGGTTCAGATTGACTTCAAAACTTTCGCCTTCTTCGAGGGTATACGGAACTCCGGCTTCCAGTTCGTATTTGAGAACTTCGAAATAGTTCACTAAAAGAATCTCTTTTTCGGATTCAGGCTTTTTAGTTTCGTTTCCTGCGAGGGTTATAAGGACCCAGTAACTGCCAGCAGGAAGAGAACCAACATTTAGGGGAGATAAGTCTCCGTATTTGTTCAAAGTCGTAGGTATCTGGATGTAAGACTCTGTATTATTATTGAAAACATCATCAAGAGGGATCGTGTTTTCATTTATGCCGTTTGAAATGGCATTTTCAGGAAGGTACGAACTTTTTTCCTTGACAAGATATATGTCAATTCTCTGCTGTCCGAGAGTTTCAGGCCCTCTATAGATTATCTTCACGATCTCGTTTACAGTATAAAATGAACGAAGAGAATAGGGATATGATTGTATGAGTTTCAGATTGTTCCAGCTACTACCCTCTGATTTTATCTCAGGTATTACCGACTCGTTTTCTGCGCTGTCTTTCCAGTTGTATACTTTTATTTCAGGATTCACTTCCCCATTTTCGAGGGATTTTGTGCCGTTGTATGCTTCGGTTTTTGATTCAGTTTTCGCTCCGATATTTTTTTCATTACTTACATCTGTTTTTTGTTCAGAGTTAACTTTAGAGCTTTCCTGACAATCTACTCCGGGACTTGCATCTGTTTTTTGTTCCTGATCATCTACTACGTCACTTGCATCTGTTTTTTGTTTATGGTCATCTACTACATTACGTGCATCTGTGTTTTGTTCAGGATCATCTACTACATTACTTACATTTGATTTTTGTTCAGGATCATCTACTACGTTACTTACATTTGATTTTTGTTCAGGATCATCTACTACGTTACTTACATTTGATTTTTGTTCAGGATCATCTACTACGTTACTTGCATTTGATTTTTGTTCAGGATCATCTACTACGCCACTTGAATCTGTTTTTTGGAAGGTAACATCTACTACGTTACTTGCATTTGTGTTTTGTTCAGAGATATCTACTACATCACTTGAGTGGCTTTTTGTGCTGTTATCTGCTCCTGTAGCTGATACTGAAATTATTGAAAAAACAAGAATTAATAAAATCCAGGTTACTCTCCATTTTCTACCAGATATTATTCCTTTACACATCCCTGATTTTTTCTTCAATCACTACACCCCTTAATTATCCTTTTTTCAACTTAAGTTTGGGTTTTACGTTACTTTTCAAAGTGTCATCTTGATTGAAACCCAATTTGTTTAGAATTTAACTCTTTAGAACCCTTGTACCTACTTGTCGTATAATAATGGAAATCGGCCAGGAACCTATCCGAAAAGTGTTGTGACCTACCGTAACTTTCACAATATGCAATATTCACAGACGTGAAGGATGCTCGGATATTATAGATCTATTGTAACTTTTGAACATGCATTACTGACTTTTCAGATAGGCTCTAAGGTTTTTTGATAATCGTTCGTAACTTGGTTGCAGTTGGTTACGGTTTCTTATAAAAATATATCTTTTTGTTACAGTTACAATAAAAGCAAACCAGTGTTTTGGTCGTCCACTTATACAGGATTGGTGTTTTCAGGATAGAATACCAAACGCGACTTTTGATTGCTTTTTGATGCCTTTGCAACACGATGGCTCTACAAAAACCAAACTCACGGAGAAAGAACCGAGGGTAGACGTTATTGCGATTACTGTGAAATAATAACAAAGAAATACAAATGGACGACCTACTTTGCTTTTTTGGCTTACGCTCATATAATTTTTGATAAAGACACTCCAAGCAGCGAAGAACATGAGAACGAAATAGTAAGCACTTCTTTTTCGGATTTCACACCATATTTTGACCAGGACTCGACTGAATTACAGAAAGAGGCTTTTTTCGATGATAATTACAAGGGCAAATATGTAACATGGTCTGGTACTGTGTCATCTGTGTCTGAAAGTTATGGTTCATATGCTGTGCAAGTAAAACATAAATCCAGTACATTGATATCAGACGTGCGTGTCGAAATGAGGATAACCAAAGGGATAAATTATTACAATTGGAAGACAAGGTCAGGATCGCAGTCAGATTCTACGAATCGCGTATGTTTTCTTGCCATATCCGTAGTCCACTGCACGATGGAGAAGTTTTTTTCATCGAAGAGGTCTACCACATATTTTTCGAAATCATCTCCTTTTTGCTCGGACTCGTTTTCAAAAATGACGCTTAGAATCTTCCTTAGCTTTCTAAATAGACCCATAGTTATACCACTATTGTTTTTGTGAAAAATATCGAGGTATTAAAGTATATTTGTATAAATGTGGTGATTTGGATTGGGTAAAAAAGTGTACAAGGTGATAACGCCGGAAAAGTCCCAAAAGAGTTTTTCCATGAGTCAAAAAACTTCCAGATTCTGATATGAGTTTCTCAGAAAAACTTAATCTAAAAAAAGGATAATACTATAGTAGGAGAAATATAAAACATAATTAAAATAATCGGGACAAATTTAAAATCCCGGGATTCTACGCCTATGGGGAGAAGGCCGAAGAATTATCAGGAAAAGCTGATAACACCTGAACGGGCAGCTGAGCTTATGGAGGAAGGCTGGAAACGGGCAGACCTGCATGTGCATACAACCTGTTCTTTTGACGTGCTCCCGGCAAAAGATTTGCGTCCCGAGAGTCTCTATGAAAAAGCCCTCGGGATGGGCATGGATTTTGTCACATTTACGGATCATGATACAATCGAAGCATACGAAATTCTCGGACGGGACAGGGAAAAACTGGTCTCTGGCGTTGAAATGACCATATATGATCCGAAGTTTGCAGGGCACACCCTGCACGTGAACGTTTTCGAACTTTATCGGGAGGACTTTCTAGAACTTACCGAAATTGCAAAAATAGAACATGACCTGAAGAGTTTTATAGGATATCTCAAGCGCCATAAACTACCTTTTATCTACAATCACCCCTTCTGGTTTGAGCTTCACGAGGAGCCTGAGCCCTCTGCCGTCCCTGAACTGGCAAAACTCTTTCCTGTACTTGAATATAATATGCATGAGCTAAAGCAGAAAAATGAGCTTACGATCGCCCTTGCGGAAAGATTTGGCAAAGGTATCGCTGCAACAACGGACACACACTCGGGGGGGCTGGGGAAGGTATATACTCTTGCAAAAGGAGAGAGCTTCAGGGAGTATTTCAAAAATATAGAGAGAGGGAAAAGTTACATTGTTCCTGAAGACCTTACAAGGGAAATTCTGATAGAAGAAATGAATACATGGATAGACCTGATATTTGAAAAAAGTCAGAAGACCCGGGATATAAAAAGTTACCTTACAGGAATAAAGTCCCTGGATACAATGGTAAGGATCTCGAGGAGTGCACTTTTAAATTGCTCACCCAGGTTGAACAGGACAACCATGGGCCTGCTCTACTTGATCTCAAATACAGGGCTCCCGGCTTCACTCTATATCCACTCGAAAAAAGTCTTTGCAAAAGAAATTGAAAAAAAGATTGAGATTGAAAGTCAAAGATAAAAACGTATATTTTTGCTATTTTTCCAGTTAGATTAAAATATTCCAGTTTGATTAAAATTTTCCAGTTTGATTGAAGTTTTCCAGTTTTATAGAAGTCCAACACTTAAAAAAAATGCTGTGCATGGATCTGTTTTTCAAAAGAATGTTAAAAAATCAAAAGGTTTATATTACGAAATTGTTTAGGTAATATAACATAAAAAAGAATAAATTAGTATGATTTTTAATTATCTAGAGATATAATCTTAATAAGAGATGCAAATAAAATTAAAAAATAGAGCACATTAAGGTTACCATTATATTCCTTACTCATAGTTCACGCATAGCATTGCCCACGCCCTCCATTGATGCAGAGGAGAGCAAGATGACAATTAGTTTATCAAAAGAATCGGAACCTTTGGTGCTATTTCTGTAATCCGGGAGACAAGAAATATCCGGGAGAAAAAAAACATAAAACAGGAGTAGGTAGCAGGATGAAACAGGAGAAAAATATTACGGGATCAGGATTAAACAGAGGATTGAAACAGTGGCTGACCTTTGCCACACTCATCTTTATTTTTTGTGCAAACATGTATCCCGCAGTAGCGGCAGGAACTGAGGATTCTGGAGAAAATCTTACGTCCTCGAATGACGGGATTTTTGACCGGGTCATTACATATATTAAAGGCCTGTTTGGAGGAGAAGAAAACCTGCAAGACTCGGGAATCAGCTCGGGAACCAGCGTGGGAACCAATTTAGAAGCCTCGGCCTCCGGTGTGGAGCCGTCAGCAGATACCGAAGTGTCCCTGAAAATCGCAACTCCAAGCGTAATAAAATCGGCATCATTTCTCGGGGATTCAAGTCTTGGAGTTTTTGCCCATCTCTCAAACCCACCCCTCATGAAAATGGACTCTGAGGGGCACCTTACAGGCCAGCTTGCTGAAAGCTATGAGGTTTCGGAAAATAATACATGCTGGACCTTCTACCTGAAAGACGACCTCTACTGGAGCGACGGAGAGCCGGTGACCCCCGAAGATATTGAGTTTTCAATCCGCCACTACGGGAAAGAGACACCCTGGGCAAGCTGGATAAACGATACCCTGGAAAGTTCGGCTGTTTCTGATGCCGACAATTCCGTAACCTTCAGATTTAACAAGCCTTACACCCGCATTGACCTGGAATTTGCAACCTACAACATCCTGCCCGCCCATGTATGGGAATCTATCGAGAACCCCATGGAATACTTAAACGAAGGCCCCTACGTGGGCTGCGGGCCCTATTACCTCAAGCAGATAGACCTTAATGCCGGAAAACTCGTTTTTGAGAAAAACCCATACTGGAAAGGGAAGGCTCCGGCATTCGGAAGCGTGGAGGTCCACTTTTACTCCAATATGGACGTAGCCACCCTGGCCCTTGAAAACGGGGATGTTGATACTTATTACAAGTACGCAGGTTCATACCCTTACCCCAACATAGAACAGCTTGAAAAGACCGGGAATTTCGACTTCATGGAAAAGACAAATATCGGGCTTGTCTTCCTGGCCCCGAACCTGAAGAAAGCCCCCCTCTCGGACCTGCAATTCAGGGAAGCGCTTTCCTATGCCATAAATTACGAAGAAATCATCAAGCTCGAGACCCTAGGCTATGGGGATGTCCCGAACCGCGGCTTTGTGCCACCTTCCATGGAGGCCTTCAAAGAAACTGAAAAACTTGAGTACAACCCTGAAAAAGCCAGGGAAATCCTGAAAAAAGCAGGATATTCGGACAGCAACGGAAACGGTATCCTTGAAGGCAAAGATGGCAAAGACATCAAACTTGAAATCCTGATAAGGCCGGACTATGCCCGTATAGGCGAGCTTCTTAAGGAATACCTGGAACAGGTGGGCCTTGCTGCAGACCTGAGGACTGTGGACGCAGATACCTGGTTCACCCTGAAGGACAACTATGAATATGACCTGACAGTAACCCGCTCAACCCCCTGGGGCATGCTGATGCACGCAAACTGGGGAAGCGGCTACTTTGATTCAAGAAGAACCGGGCAGGGAGTCATGCACAACGTGGACGACCCCGAGTTCTTGCAGCTCTGCGATGACATCCTCGCAACCACGGACCCTGAAGAGCTTCAGAGCTATGCATATGAGCTTCAGGACTACTATGCAGGGAACCTGCCTGCAATTCCCCTCTACTGGGATAACGTGGTTACTCCATTCAACAGGCAGTTCGAAGGCTGGTATGCAGACCCCCTCTATGGGATCTATAACCTTGACAACTTCCTGAATGTGACGAAAACCCCTGCTTAAGGAGAGAGCAGCGTATGAGATGGACAAAAAGCAGGGTGTTCTGTATTGCAGCCCTCTCTTTACTATTTTTAGGAGGGATTTACCTGTTAATGCTGCCTTCAGAAAGTGAGGGGGCTTCGGGGATTGAAACTCCGGCTGCGGAAGCGGATGCAGAAGCGGATGCGAACTATTCAGAGGGACCTGAAAAAGTCCTGAAGATCGCGACCCCTAACGTCATAAAATCCGAATCCCTGATAGGAGACTACTACCTGGGCATCTTTGCCCATCTCTCCAATCTCCCCCTCATGCAGATGTCCGAAGACGGCAAGATTGTTGGCAGGTTGGCAGACCATTATGAAGTTTCGGAAGACCACAGGGAATGGACCTTCTACATCCGGGACGACCTTTACTGGAGTGATGGGGTAAAAGTGACCCCTGAAGACGTACGGTTCAGCATGCTTTACTATGGAGAAAAAGACCCTGCAGGCCGCTGGATAAACGATACCCTGGAAAGTTCCTCCGTTTCAGAGGCAGAAAACTCAGTGACCTTCAGGTTCAACAAGCCTTATACCCGCATCGACCTGGAATTTACGACATACAACATCCTGCCCGCCCATGTATGGGAATCAATTGAGAACCCCATGGAATACTCAAGCAAAGGCCCATATGTGGGCTGCGGGCCCTATTACATAGAATCCGTAGACCTGAACACCGCCCGCCTCATCTTCCGGAAAAACCCTTACTGGAAAGGCAAAAACTGTGCCTTTGATAAGGTCGAGGTGGACTGGTACGCAAGCGAAGATGCCGCCTGCCTGGCCCTTGAGAAGGGAGAAGCAGACACCTACTACAAATACGCCTCCTCCTACCCGTATGCAAACATAGAGCGTCTGGAAAAAACAGGGGACTTCAATTTTGTCGAAAAGGACAGTACAGGGATGTGTTATCTTGGAATTACCTTAAATGAAGCCCCCCGCTCAGACCTGCAGTTCAGGGAAGCCCTGGCCTATGCCATCAATTACGAAGAACTCATGCAGCTCGATACTCTGGGCTACGGAAGCGTTCCCAACAGGGGGCTGGTCCCTCCTGGCATGGAATACTACAAACCCACGGAGAAATGCACTTATGACCCGGAAAAAGCCAGGGAAATCCTGAAAAAAGCAGGATATGAAGACCGCAATGGGAACGGGATTGTAGAAAACAAAAATGGAAAAGATATCCTCCTGGAACTCATGATCTTGCCGGGCTACGAAAGGGATGCCGAACTTTTGCAGGAGTACTTCCGGGCCGTGGGAATAGACATTGAAATCGAAAACGTTGACCAGAATACCTACATGGACCGAAAGGACACTTCCAGGTACGAGCTTGTCTTTTCGAGGACCACGCCCTGGGGTATGCTGATGCATTCGGGACTGGGTACCGGGTACTTTGATTCCAGACGCTACGGTTACATCGAAGACCCTGCATTTACCGGACTTTGCGATCAGATCCTGAATACGACGGATTCCGAAACCCTGCGTTCCTGTTCGTACTCCCTGCAGGACTATTATGCGGAGGAACTGCCGGTAATTCCGGTTTACTGGAAAAAGGTTGTCACGCCCTATAACAAAAAGTTCGAAGGCTGGCACTACAACAACCTGGATGGGATTTACACCTTGGACACCTTCCTCGATTTACATGAGGTATGAAGGCAGCTTCCGGATGACAATACTGTCAGCTACTCCTCCCTGTTAGATCCGGTAAACCGGAGCTTCTGAGGGGGGAATCCTGCTCAGGCGGTTGAAAACGACAAACCGATATGAAAACGGCAAGGTGATACAATGAGTGAAATGGTTAAAAAAACGCTCAGGTATGCGGCTTCCTTTTTCCTCATAGTTACCCTCAACTTTGCGTTCCCGAGGCTTATGCCAGGGGATCCCGTAAAGAATCTCATAGGGGAGGACGTCTACGTTTCGGAGGCCGTAATGGAAGAGCTGAGGGCCGAGATGGGGCTGAACAGGCCGCTTTACGAGCAGTTTACAGCTTACATCGGAGACCTCCTCCGGTTTGACCTGGGTTACTCATATCATCTTCACAGCCCCGTGGCTGAGGTTTTGAGGGAGAGGATTGGCTGGACCCTCCTTTTTGTGGGGATTTCCGTACTTCTGGGAGCAGTTCTGGGGACGCTGCTCGGGGCATACGCGGGCTGGAAACCTGAAACAAAGGTAAACCGCCTCGTATGCTGCGGGTTTATTGCACTCTCCTGCACACCTCCCTATTTCCTTGCCCTGCTTTGCCTGGATATCTTTGCCTTTGAACTGGGGCTTTTTCCTTTCAAGGGATTTTATGATGTCCCGACCCCTGGAAGTGTCATGTACCACATGTTTTTACCGGTAACTGTGATGGCCCTCTTTTCCGCCTCCAGGAACTTCCTGATAATGCGGGGGAGTGTCATACAGGAAAAAGGACAGCTTTACGCCCTCTATGCCCGGGCAAAGGGCCTTTACGATATATCCATTCTTTTCAGGCACGTCATAAAGAATGCCTCCCTTCCCATCATTACCCTGCTGGCCCTTGATTTTGGATTTCTCTTCAGCGGAGCCCTTTTTACAGAGATAGTGTTTTCCTTAAACGGCATGGGGACCCTTATTTATGATGCAATAATAGGAAAAGATTACCCAGTCCTCCAGGGATCTTTTCTGGTAATAGCCCTTGCGGTTTTGCTTGCGAACATGCTCGCAGACCTGCTGTATGCAGTTGCTGACCCAAGAGTCAGGAGGCCGACATGATGCAAAAGGAAGTGTACATACAGGAAAGTGTCCGGCAGTGGAAAGATATTATAGCCCATCATTTAAACCTCGATATTCGGAAATATGGAAGAACCTTAAAAAAATTCAACCGGGGAGGACTTTTTCTCTTCGCCTTTTTCCTTATCCTTGCCCTGTTTCCCTCCCTTTTTGCTCCTTACTCCCCGACTGAGCGTTTCATTTCTTATGAATCCCCATCGACTGCCCACCTCCTTGGGACAAACGACATAGGAAATGACATACTCTCGGAGCTGATTTACGGGGCCAGAATCTCGATGATGGTGGGCTTTGCCTCGGCTTCCATCTCAACCTTAATAGGCCTCATGATAGGGCTTTGTTCAGGTTACTTCAGGGGGATGCCGGACGAGCTGCTTATGGGTTTTACCGACGTTGTCCTGACAATTCCGAAGATCCCCCTGATCATAATCATAGGTGCTTTCCTGCACCCGAGCATCTGGACCCTTATCCTTGTCCTGGGGCTTCTTTCCTGGGAGTCCATTGCAAGGGTTGTACGCTCAAAAACCCTGCAGATAAGGGAAGCAGGTTATGTCAAAAGTGCCCGATGCATGGGATTTTCCTCTTTTCACATCATGGCCTCAGACATCTTCCCGAACCTCATCCACATCCTGCTGCCCAAGTTCATGCTGGCAACGGCTTCGGCGATGATTTCCGAGGCCTCGCTCTCCTTCCTGGGACTCGGGGACATAAGCATGAAAAGCTGGGGGATCATGCTTTCCTTTGCCTTTTCCCGGGGCGGTTTTATAAGGGACATGTGGTGGTGGTACCTGCCCCCTGGGATCTGCATCACGCTCTGTGTAATGTCCATTGCACTGATAGGGTTCGGGTTCGAAGGAGGGAAAGAAAACGGAAAAAGAGGAGTGGATACGGAATGAAAACCCTTCTGGAAGTAAAAGACCTGAACGTTTCTTTTCAGGAAAATGAAAAAGAAAAAGGAAAAGAAAAAGAAAACGTGACCGCTGTTTTCGGCGTTTCATTTTCTATCAGGGAAAAAGAAACCCTGGCCCTCGTAGGGGAAACGGGCTGTGGGAAATCCGTTGTTGCACATGCGATTATGCGTCTGCTCCCCCTGGAATCCAGAGTTAAAGGGACAATAGAATTCGGAGGCAAAAACCTCCTCGAACTGAGCGAAAAAGAGATGACAAAGCTCAGGGGAAAAGAAATCTCCATAATTTTCCAGAACCCTTCTCTTGCTTTAAATCCTGTATATTCCATAGGGCACCAGCTTGCAGAACCCCTCCGAATTCACGGACAGAAAAAAAAGGAGAATACCAGCCTCTCAAAAGTTGCAGGAGCCCTTAAGCGAGTGGGTTTTTCAAATCCCCATGAATACATGAGATACTACCCCTCCTGGTGTTCCGGAGGGATGAACCAGCGCTTTTTGATTGCAGCTTCGACAATGCTTAACCCAGTCCTCCTTATAGCAGACGAACCCAGTAAGGGGCTCGACAGGAACCGCGTAGCTGAACTGGAAAACGAACTTGAAGGACTGAAAGAAAAGAGTGAAACCTCCCTGCTTCTCATAAGCCACGACCTCGGCTTCGTGCGGCGGCTTGCAGATAGGGTTGCCGTAATGTATGCCGGAGAAATCGTTGAGATTTCCGACCCCTCGAATCTTTTTGAAAGACCACTACATCCCTACACCAGGGGGCTCCTGAATAGCTTACCTGAAAGGGGATTTGTGCCCATACCCGGTTCATCCCCGCCCCTCAGCAGCCCGCCTGAAGGCTGCAGGTTCCATCCGAGATGTCCTGTTAAAGAAAAAAGATGCATGCAGGAGCGTCCCTACCTCAAGGAAAGCAATGGAAGGGCTGTGAGGTGTTTTTTGTGTCTCTGAAAGCCGAAAACCTCTCCAGGGCGTACGGGTCCGGCCTGCTGGGAAAGGGAAAATACATTTTCCGGGACGTGTCTTTTGAACTTGAAACCGGGAAAACCTTCGGGCTGATGGGCCCCTCGGGAGAAGGGAAAAGCACACTCGGAAGAATAATTGCAGGACTTGAGGGCCCCACAGATGGCGCAGTCCTTTTTAACGGGAATCCACTTTCCAGAATGAAAAAAGCCGAATACTCAACTTTCCGACGAAGGGTCCAGATGATGTTCCAGGACCCGACAGATGCCTTTAACCCCAGGAAGCGAATCGAGCATTCGATTTTCGAAGTCCTGAAACTGCTCGAGATCTCCGGAACCGAGCGTATCCGATGTACAAAAGAAATGTTAAAGACCACAGGCCTCCCGGAAGAAGTGCTTTTCCGCTACCCTTCCCAGCTCTCAGGCGGCCAGCTCCAGCGTCTTGCCCTGGGCCGGATTCTCCTGCTCGATCCGGAATACATTATCCTTGACGAACCGACCTCTGCTCTTGATGTCTCGGTCCAGGCCCAGGTCCTCCACCTGCTGAAAAAAGTGCAGGCCGAGCAGGGAATAGGTTACCTCCTTATCTCCCATGATGAGGCTGTGATCCGTTTTATGTCCGATAGCTGCGGAGAGCTTGAAAACGGGCAGCTGGGCTTGATTGAAGTGTGATACAGGGACCGATCCCGAAACAGGCAGATTATAAGGAAAAGTGAATAAAAAAGAGCTCTTCGTTGTTTTGTATGGATGTCCTCACAAAAACCAACGTGGTCTTGAATTGAAAATCATCTTATCCATAGAGACTGACGATGAACCAAAAAAAGTGAATACGGAAAAGTAAAGGCCGGTTTGAATTTGCACCAAGAAGTAAGATTGGAAATAGAAAGGGAGAAAACTTGGCAAGAGAAATTGACAAACATAAAGAATATTGGAGCCGGAAATGGAACCCCGGGCAACCACTGAATATAAAGAAAAAAAGAAGGGCGGCAGACCCTCCAAAATAACAGCGTTAGCAAAATATTTATATATAGGCAAGGAATACAAACCAATAACAAAACAATTTAAGTTGATTTTAAAATCTTTTGCCAAAGGAAATCTCCACAATTTCCACGGAAAAATGGATTATCCAGATAATCCATTTCCTTTTTTATTTTTTTCAAATTTTTCATTGCCTGAACGTTTTTTGGCCGGAAAAATGAAAAACTTAGAAAAGATCCAGAATGGCTTCCGGGCTTTCAAGTACAGTGATTCCCTGTAGCTCTTTTACAATCTCAACATTGCGCATGTCCACATCCCTGACCAGGACTTCAACAGGCCCGCCCTTGATGGCATTATAAGGGCACAATTCCTTGCAGATCCCGCAGCCTTTGCATTTCAGGAGTTCTATCTGGTCTGTGACACCGTTTTTCTCAGTTATTGCTTCGTGGGGGCAGTTTTCCCTCGGGGGGCAGTCCTCACAGTGCCGGCACTGTTTTCTGTCAATGTTGTAGGGCATTTCCGATACGATCGAGCCTTCAATGTCCACTGGCACGATATAGACCGGGACCCTTCCCTTAACAGCCTGGGCAACGGCATTGGTTACAAGGGAATCGGCAATCCCATAGGCGATTTTCGAGACTGTATTTGAGGTTGCAGGCGTAACGAAGAGGGCATCGTACCTGTCAAGGAGAAAGCGCCCGACTTTGGGAGAACTTGAACCCTGCTCGCTTTCCCGGAAAATCTCTTCAAGGTAGTCTCCTCCCGAGATTTTCACAAGCTTCTGCTCAAGCCCGTACATCCGGAGCACCTCTTCAGCTGCCCTGGAAATATACGTGTTTACGGAAAGCTCGTGGTCTCTTTGTTTGAGTTCCTTAAATACCTGGTAGCTGCGGTCCAGGAAATGTCCGGCTCCGGTAATTCCCCATGCGATTCTCTGAAAATTCATGAACAGAAGTCATGCCATAGAGGATAATATAATTTTCTAAAGAAAGCGTGACTTAGAATAGGGAACTGAAACCAGAAAGAATCAGAAAAGGGTATGGAGTTAGAGAGAAATTCAAATCCCCAGAACTTCATAAAGCAGTTTCATAGCTTTCTTTTCACTATCTCCCCCGCATTTGGAAGCAAGGGTCTCATAGTGTCGGATCCATTCAAGGTATTTTTCATCCCCCGAAAGCTGATAGCGGGTTGCATGAACTGTAGCCTCAAGCACGGCATTGAAGCCGCGGTTAGGGGTCGGGATCGCTCTCCTGTTCGCCTCAAAAAAGCCCGCCCCAAGTGGGAGAAGGTCGGATATCACAGTCTGTTCCGTATCTTTGAGGTTGGTGCACCTGAAAGCTACCCAGGAAATGGCCGATTTCAGGACAGGAAACTTTTTCCCGCCAATGTCCACAAAATCAAATTCGGAAGATTCAATGTCGAAGAAGGTGGAACGTACGAGGAGCAGAGGGTCATATACCACGTTTGCTACGAGAACCCCTTCCCGGACCAGGTTTTCCCCTGTATGGCTGCCTTTGAAAATGCGGACAAAAGTCTTCTGGTTTTTCCTGATAATCCCGATAGGAGCCGCATTGGGGTTATCAAGCCCCGTACTTACGATTGTCTCAGAGATACCTTCCAGAATCCCGTATTCAGAGAGGTCGATATCTGGTTTACAGATATCTCCGGATTCATCATATTTTTTCAAAAACGTAGTCCTCCAAGAAGGGCAATAAAAAGCCCTGCAATAATGATATCTGCCGTAGAGCCCGGATTGATCCTTTTTTTCAGAAGCTCGGAATCAAACTCCTGTACTGCAGGAAGGATGGATGCAAAGTCCCTGGCTGTTTTCCCTGAAGTTTCCCAGCTTGAAAGGATCTCACCTGCTCTGGAAGAAACATAATCTGCAGTTTCAATATCGAATTTGGTCTGGATGAAGGTATCCCTGTGCCTGGAAAGCAGTTTCAGGAAAGTATACACTACAGCCTCGTTGATTCCTGTGCCCGAACAGCTGGAAACTGAGCCTCCGGTTAAAGCTTCTGCCCCGCAGTTTCGTGCCTGCATGAACTCAAGAATACTTTTTGCTCCCTCAAGGCAGCGCCCGAAACCTGAGGTCCACTCATTTGCGATCAGGTCATACCCTCTGGCAATTTCCATAAGATCGTAAAGGGTAATATTCTGTTTCCTGAGATCGGCAGTTGATTCAGAGTCTTCAAGATCGAATTCTTCCACACTATTTACCCTGACTCCTGCATGCCCGAAAGCCCCATAGAAATCAACAGCGTCTTCGCAGTTCGTTGCACGGATAAAAGCATGGGCACGGGCAGCAAGACTCTCAAATTCCCCGGCTTCAAGCCGGAAACCTGCTTCCCCGGAGTGGGGGGGTTCTCTGGAGATTTCACCTGCAGCCATTGCCAGCGGAATCAGGAGTAAAAAAGCGCCAAAATGTGTATTTCCTCCCTGCTGCCAGGCAGAGCTTTCGCAAACCGCACCCCTGAGAAGTGCCCCTATACTGTCTTTACTCCTTGCAGCAAGCTCAAAGACAGGATAGACGGCAACTGAAGAAGCTACAAAATGCTCAAAACACGTATCAGGATAATTATGTTCCCTATCAACGTTCCCTGGTTTTGGAGAGGCTGAGACCTCAAGCAACATAGCAAGCTGTGCACGGCGTGCAATCAGGCTTGAGGTTCGGGAATCCTCCACCAATTCAGGGATATGACAGGAGAAAGCAGTGTTATTGGGATTCATTTACCGGAATCCTGGCATGATCAAGGACGTGTTTTGCCAGCTGCTCCTTAAGTTTCATGTACTCCGCATCAGAGAGGTTAAGTGTATTCAGTACACCGTTCCTGATCCAGCAGGGCTTTGTAATCTTACAGCACCAGACAAGGCTGCCGAAACAGGTATCCTCCCCGTATTCGAGCATTGTGCCTCTGGCAAATTCCATTTTTGTCCGGGCGAACTCTTCGGCAGTGTATCCCAGTTTTCGGAATTTCGCATGCACAGGGCAGGGTTTTACCGGAAGACAGCAGAAAGCCAGTGCCCTGAAGTCCCCTTCACTGCAAACGTGTTTGGGAGCATTATACCAGCCTATTGACTGCTGGTAAGAACTTACACTCTCTACAAGTTCCTTGACCAGTTCGGGGTTTTCCATGGCGCCTCTCGCAACAGATACCATGTCAGCTCCTCGGGAAAACATGTCCTTTGCCGTTGCAAAGTCAGTAACCGAGTTGTTGCCTATAAGGAAGAGCCTTGTAGCATCCCTGTAACTTGTGATCGCATCAAGGTCGGCTCCAAACTTTTCGAGCATGGAATCTACATGGATGATATCAGCCCCAGCCTTATCAATAAGCCTGGCAAGTTTGACATCATTCACCACATTTGCCCGTACCTTTACGGAAAGCACGACTCCGGTTTCCTTTATTGCCTTTATCCAGGCAGAAAGCCTTGGGAGGTCATGCAAAAGGGCTTCTCCGATGCCTGCCTCAAGCATTTCAGGCTGCTTGCAGTGGGCGTTTAACTCAAGGATTGCCCCTTCTTCCTTTACAATTTTAGCAGCTTCAATTAAAGGCTCAAGGGTGGTGCTTCTGACGTTTACTGCAACAGCACTGCCCGAGTTTACTGCCCGGATTTCCTTTTTTATAAGCTCCAGAGGTTCATCGGAGATGAACTCTTTTCTACCTCTGGCTACGAGCTCTGATGCAACTGCAATAGATCCTTCATCAAGATTGAAGGCTCCAAGCACTACCAGCCCGGCATCACCTGCATACTGGTTGGCAAAAGCGCTGTCGACAATTCCTGCCATTGGCGCCAGTGCAATGGGATTTCTAAAACGGACATATCCAATATGCAAATCAAATAGACAATTACTCATGTTTTACCTCTAAAAAATAAGACTGTAAACTGAACACAAAAATGATAGTTATAGTCACATATTAAGCTAACGAATCTTTTTAATCTGAATTGAATATTTTTTAAGAGATTTAGGAAATGGAAAATCCATTTCATTTTCTCGATTACAATACATATATATTAATATTTGGGCATATCCCTAACACGCAAACGATATATGGAGTACACGGAAAGAATGCACCCGTTCATCCAGAACCGGGAAAGAATTAAAATCAGCCAGAAAAATCATCCCGGAAAATCAGCCAGAGGTCGCTGAAGACAATTTTACTCAGGAGTCCTCTTTAATCAGTCTCCTTTTGCAGAAATATCATCCCATAAATATATATACCATCGAAAAATATATAGGGCAAGTTAATCAGCAATATGCGAGAGAGGCTGGGCGGCTGCCGGACCTTCTGGTCTGAGGAAAGTCTCCCCACCGTTCCGGACACACGAACATCTGTAAAGGATGTCGGGCGAGAGCCCGGGCCCTGGCACAGAAACGATAACCATCCCCTGCAAATGCGATGATGCCATAAGCTGAGGTCGCAGGGAGAGTGGATGAAACGGCGAATCCTCGTGGGTGCAAGTTGGAAATCGGGAATAACGAGCAGTTCGGAATCGCCCGATTGGTTTTGGTAACGCTTAGCCGAATGCCGTCGATGCAAGAGTCCTCAGGGATCATTTCTTCCACTGATGAGGTGGCAGGAATTTTTGCATGAACAGAAGGGAGCTTACACGCCTCACTCGCATACAATGATTATCTTCAGGTTTATTTTCAATCTTTGCTCAGAAGTTCTTTGTTTTCTTTTGGTTTCGTACTTTCGATCAGTTTCTTTTACCTGCTCTTAGGACCCCGAAGCTGTTCTTTCATTGCCCTTATCTATTACACCCCACTTTTTTTCCATTAATCCCTACTCTTATTTGTTAGCTCTTGCTTTACAGAAACCCTTACCGATTTCGTTCAGTTGTGGACTTAATTTTGGAGGAGGACTCAGCCAGACTGAAATTGAGCAATAACCACCTGACATAGTCTTTGTGGCTTCTACTGAATACAACTTCATCCAGATATTTATCCAATATTTCCTTCCTGCTGAGAACAAGTTTGAAAGAGGTCTCGGGAAAACGGTGCATAACCTTTTCCAGTTTAAGGGAACTGCCAAGGAAGTTTCCAAACTCCTGCCTGCACCTGGATTCATACTCTTTAAGGGCGCTCAATTTCCGGTCATAAAGCACAAGATCAGCTACGTTCTCCGCCGCAAGCTGCCCTGACCGGATGGCATATGCAATACCTTCCCCTATGAAAGCGTCCACGAAACCTGCGGCATCCCCGCTCAGAAGGACCCTTGAACCTATGGTTTTTCGTTTTATCCCTCCTACCGGGATAATATGGGAACTGACCTGCAATTCTCCTGAAAAACCGTTTGCCCGCAAAAAATCCTGCATTACCTTCTTCGGATGCTTCAGATATTCAGCTGTGCCCGTGACCCCCACGGAATAGTACCCTGCGTGAGGGAAAATCCAGCCGTACCCCCCGGGTGCAGTCCCGAAATGAATGTCTATTACACCGGGAAACCGATTCCTTATCACCTCGTCATCTTCAGGAACTTCCGAAACAAGGGCAAGCCCATATTCTGTTCTCCGGTCTCTCTGCGGCCTTACTTTATACTTAAGCATGCCTCCGGAGCCTTCCGCAATAAGGACAAACTTGGCAAGGTAAGTGTTCTGCAAAGTCTTAACCTCAACGTATTCTTCTCTTTCCTCGCAGTCCAGCACCTTTTCCCCGAAGTGGACCTCAATTCCAGTCTCCCTGGCTTTATCAAGCAGGAAATTGTCAAAGACATTTCTGGAGACCAGCAAAGCTAACCTGGAACTACTTTGCCTTTCAGTACAGTGCTCCCTGAAATGAATCCTTATCTTTGAAATATCCCTCTCGACTACGGACTCAGGGAGTTTGAAATCCAGGCAGGATAATGCATAAGGGGATAGAGCCCCTCCGCAGGGCTTATACCTCGGGAAATTTTCTTTTTCAAGCAAGAGGGTTGAGATTCCTGCTCTTCCAGCTACCCTTCCGGCAGAAGCTCCCGAAGGCCCTCCGCCCACTATAATCAGATCATACATACTCAAGACCCCAGCTTATTGATAAGAGACAGGCCATGAACATACAGCCTCAAATGAATTGTTTACCCCATAAAGTAGATTGATGCTCGAACAATAAAAAGATAGAGGAAAAAGAGAAAACGAAGGGGTCCCTGATAAAATCCTGAAGTGCCTTTAAAAATTCCGGCTTATTTTTGAAAATCCCCTATATTACCTGAGTTTAAAATTCAGAAGGGACCAGCGAAGATAATCCTTTAATTAATACTGAAATCCACAACTTCAAGATCTTTATCAACCATTTTTTCACTTGAAGTAAAGATTTTAAATGATTGGTTAGGGAAACGAGGTATTATCCTGGAAAACATAAGCGAATAATTAAGGTGAATTTCAAATTCGGCCTGAAAGAGGGACTCGTATCTGCTCAAATCTTTGAGATTCCTACCACCCGTGGAAAGTCTCTAAGGTAAGGTTCTTTGAGGAACAGGGCAATCAACGGTACTCTTTCTTACGGGTTATTTCATGGTATTTTATCAGGTTGATTTACGATTTCATCATCTATATACCATGTTCAAAAGTTTGAGAGGGTTTTTGCTGACAGCAAGTGAATAGTACGCGCAGGGATAAGCCAGAGGGCCCAGAGTTTCAAAAATAAACCTGTTTCTTTCCGAATGCTCCATTTTTTTAATCAAATGTTTCTTTATCAAATCGTTATAGGATTCACTTCGAGTTATGCTTCTTGCAGCAAAATTAGCGCTCTGGATTGCGTACCTCATCCCGAATCCCCAGAAGTAGTCCTGAAAACCGCCTGCTTCCCCTATGAGCATTGCCCCATTATCATCATACAAATGTTTCTTTATTTCGAAATGCCCGTAGCCACCGAATTTTTTCCCTGAAGCTAGCTCCCTTTTATCAAGAAAACCTGAAAAATATTCCACAGTAGTCTGGAGGAACTCATCGGAGCAGTGGGCCAGTTTGCGGTTAAAAACAGTTGCAATTGTTCCATGGCCGTTTTTGACCAACAGGTAAGAGTAAAATCCTGTGGCTATTTCACTTCCAAAAGCCATATGATAGCCACTCTCACAGTTCGTTTTGAACTTTATTCCTTTTACAAAAGCAGTTGCATTTTTCGGGCCTGTAGCGTTTACTTTTATAGGAACTTCCTTTTCCGGCACGGAAGCGAAGTGGATGTTTACCCCCAGTTCTTCAGCCTGCTCAAGTAAACATGTATCCAGGCAACCTTTACTGCCCCCTCTTCTAACCAGATAACAGCCATTTTTCACTTTGATTGTCTTTATTTTTCCGGAATAATGAATAGTTAATTCGGATATCGGCTCGTAATCAAAAGACAGGTCAATCCCGTATGATTCTATCTGTTTCAGGACATCAATTTTCTCTGACCAGTTCTCAATACCCTGCCAGTCATCATTGAATCTTGTACCAACATAATTCTTTTTTTCATAAACATTAACGCTATACCCATTTTTCCGAAGAATTATCGCACATGCAAGGCCGCTTATCCCTCCGCCCATAATATTTATTTCTTCGTTCAAATAAACACCTGCAGTGACTGGAATTCCCAAATATTTATACTTTTCTTTTTAACCAGGCAGTCTACAAAAATTAATTGGAAGATGTCGATTTTACGTAATAAACAAGGTTAATCACTACTCAAAGAAGGATGGAGAAACGTGATCAATAGCCAAAAGTTAAAGAAAATTAGCTCATGAAATTTGCGAATTGGATCTTAATAAAGAACACGATAAATATTGTTTTACTTAGGCTGAATATTCATTTTAATCAAATAATTTATGATACGATTTTGCAAAAATGTCGCATGATACCGACTCATGCGCTTAAACTTAAGCACATTAGATGCAAGGTAAAAGACATAAACCGAAATCGTCTTACTTCACAGATTTGTGGAAAAGCATATATGTGCCTAAAAAACCGAAGTTAGGTACAACTTTTACTGCAGAGTAGATTTCTTCTTCAGTAATGAAAAATTTGAAAAACATTCGTAAACTATGATGTAGTCACGTTCTTCGGTAATAGAAATAACTGAGGGAACAATTTCAACCCCCCTCCCACAAAATGGAGTACATGTGAACTACCCCTCCCTGCCTGATGGCGAGGAAGGGGCTTCTTGCTTCATCCCTCGAACTACTGTTCGCAAGTCCACAAGCCCATCCCCTACGTTCCGTAGGTGTCAGATAACTATAAGATTTTGATCTTGAAGAGAGAATTTTTTGATATTGATAGCGGCATTGATGTCTCTATCATGTTTTGTCTTACAATCGGGGCATATCCATTCTCTATCTTTCAAGGTCAGATTACCATTATGATAACCACAAACATGACATATTTTAGAGGAAGGTTCAAATCTTCCGATCCTTAGTATAGTCTTTCCTAACCATTCAGCTTTATACTCAAGTTTGGTTACGAAACTACTCCATCCGGCATCAGAAATTGATTGAGCCAGACAATGATTTTTTATCATACCTTTAACATTCAGAGTTTCCAACGCTATTGCTTGGTTCTCGCAGATAAGTTTAGAAGAAAGTTTATGCTGGAAATCGTTTCTCTGATTGCTAATAGTTTCATGGATTTTTGAAAGATGGTGTCTTGCTTTGTTACGGTTATTAGAACCTTTAACCTTCTTACTCACTCTTTTCTGCAAACATTTCATTCTTTTTAGAGAGTTTTTCAGGTATTTTGGATTCTCAACTTTTACCCCATTGGAAAGGATTGCAAAATCTTTGATACCTACATCAATTCCTATGGTACTTGATTCTGATATCCTCTGTTTAGCAGGAAGTTCATCTCCGTCATCCACAAGAATAGATATGAAGTATTTCCCTGTACTCGATCTTGAAATGGTTGCGGTTTTCATAGCACCTTCAAACTTTCTATGAAGTACTGCTTCGACTTCCCCAATCTTAGGAAGTTTGATGATATTTCTTTCAAAATCTACAGTATAATGTTGTGGCATTTGATAAGATTGCACTGGATTTTTTTTAGATTTGAAGTTAGGGAATCCAGATTTTTCTCTAAAAAATTTCGTAAATGCTGATTCTACATTTACTAAAGAGGCAAGTAGAGCCTGTGAATTAGCTTCTTTCAACCATTCGTTAGAAGGTTTTACTTCGTGAACTAAAATGTGCTGTAAATCAAACCTTGATATTGATTTGTTATTTTGCTGATAAGTTTTAATTTTCTGCTCTAAAGCCCAATTATAGACAAATCTACATGCACCAAAATTTACTTTTATGAACTTTTCTTGGTCTTTATCTGGGTAGATTCGGTACTTGTAGACTTTTAACATGCTATAAATTATGTGTTTTATAGATATATAGAAGTTTTGTTAAACTTACTATAATAAAGTTGACGGCTTTCATCCCCCACCTGTCGCTTCGCTCCGAGGAAGGGGACTTCCCGCCTTAGAGTTAAATTTAAAAATAATACAAAACAATTCAAAAAAAATAGTTTAGTATTATAAAGTTTTAAAATCATCAAACACTTTAAGCACCTTCTGGTAATTCACTTCTGTCCCGAAACAGCCATCGTTTTCCATAGTAACTCCATAGGTAATCACTTTTTTGCCTTTGAGGGCACGCATAACTTTATTGATTTCATAATCACAGGCAATTAGAAGGATACCATCGGCGGCTTCCATTTTAAGTATGTTCTTCACATATGAAGAGCCAGTCAGGATGAAAACTTTATACCCGTATTTTTCAGCATCTTTCTTTAACTGAGTAAAAACGCATTTCCCACAGGACTTACACTGGATCCCAGTCTGTGTAGAATGGGCAGGGCAGTCAAGAGCTCGCATGCAGTGGGGAGCAAGAATAATCCTTTTTTTTGTTTTTGCAAAGGCAGAAGCATGGGCTCTGATTTTCAGAGATGACATCCATTTGTCCAGAACACGGGTATCGGAAAACTTGAGAAAAATATGTCTCAGAGGCAAATAAAAGAAGTCGAGCACATTTGCAAAAAACCCTGCCAGCAAGACATTTTGTGTGAGGCTCTTGCGGCTGACAGCCAGGGCTACGGCTGAAAGGACAAGGGATAGGATGGTGACAAAAAACAATGCCTTTCCAATGTAGTTATACATCGCACATCTCCATTTTATGAATTATTTCCTCAACGTTTGCTTCCGTATTGAAGCACCCGTCCTTGAGGAGAAGGACTCCCTGAGTGGGGACAAACGAAACAGCCTGCATGTTCTCAGCAAGTTCATTATAGCAGGCAACCCCTAGACAGGCTTCCGGCTTATATTTCTTGAAGATCTTTTTTACAAAGCTGCCCCCAGGGACTACAAAAACCCTGAAACCATACTTTTCAGCAGCTTCGTAGAGTTTTGAAATGTCACAGAGCCCACAGCGCTTACACTCATACCCG
This sequence comes from Methanosarcina sp. 1.H.A.2.2, assembly GCF_000979975.1. Taxonomy (NCBI): domain Archaea; kingdom Methanobacteriati; phylum Methanobacteriota; class Methanomicrobia; order Methanosarcinales; family Methanosarcinaceae; genus Methanosarcina; species Methanosarcina sp. 1.H.A.2.2. Next base: position 3,128 of record NZ_JJQL01000053.1, on the reverse strand, counting down.
TAGACCGGGTCGCAGCGGGCCTTACAGTTAGGGTGACGCAGGCACTGCGGAAGAAGCAAAATTTTCTTGCCTTTGGTGTGCAGGAAATCATCGTGCATAACAGCGTTCCGGACATCAATGAGAATATCGTCAACAAGGGTATCCCTTATCCGGAAAACTCTGCAGATCCATTTTGCAGGAGAATAGAAAAGGTAGAGTGTGAACAGTACGAAACTCGGAAAAATGATCCTGTGTTTTTTGAACGAGTAGACCCCTATGAGAAGGGCAAGCTCGGTACCTACAAGAGCAAGGAGCATCAGGTACACGAATACTTTTCCGAGAAATTCGTAAGGAATATGCATATTCAAGGGGAGGTAGGTATCGGTATTTAAGTTTTACTATAAAAAGTAAGACACCGGATCAAGAAAAAGAGAAATAAAGAAAGCTGGAAAAAACCAGCCTTCAAGCCTTTTTGGGTTCTTCTACACTGAGACCGAGGGCCTGTGCAACCAGTACAATTACGTCCTCAACCTCGATGTCGGCTTTGAGGGAGTCACGGCCATCCATGAGGTTCCTCTTACAGAAGGGACATGAGCTTGAGAGGATGTCTGCATTGGTTTCAAGGGCATCCTTAACGCGGGATTCGGCAACACCGAGGGCAAGATCGGGGAGACCTGCCTTCACACCACCGCCAGCTCCACAGCAGCGCTGGAATTCCTTGACCCTGTCCATTTCTACAAACTTAACACCCGGGATGTGTTCAAGCACAAACCTGGGAGCATCGTAGACGCCTACGTGGCGGCCAAGGTGGCAGGGGTCGTGGTATGTAATGGTCTTGTCAATGGATTTTTCCCATTTAACTTTGTCCTTCTTGATCAGGTCTGCAAGGAACTCTGTGATATGGACTACCTCAAAAGGCAGTTCTTCTCCGAGAAGCCTCGGCCAGTCGACCTTGGAGGCACGGAAGCAGCCTGCACATGCATAGAGGACCTTTGTGGCACCCTTTGCCTTTATGGCTTCTACATTGTGCCTTGCAGTTTCCCTGGCCACGTCATTGACATGGACCTGTCCGGTCCTGATAAGGGCGGAGCCGCAGCACCATTCTTCTTCCCCGAGCATGGCGAACTCGATGCCCAGCTTATTCAGCACACGGGAGGTGGCAAAAGCCAGAGCGAGCTGCTTGTATCCTGCAGTACAGCCGGTGAAGTAGACGATGTTTGCTTTGTCTGCAATCTTAACGTCTTCGGGGACCCAGGCAAGCCTGTCTTTCTGGTCAAGGAGGTAAGGGTTGTGGTACTGCCCGATAAGTTTAGGGAACATGCCCTGCTTTCCGAAGGGACCGATGCCTTTCTTGACAAGGTTTGTCCTCATGGATTCCCAGAGTTCCACAGTGTTGATACCTGATTCACAAACAGTTGCACAGATACCACAGGTGGTACAGCCGTGTACATCGTCTTTGAATTCTTCAAGTTCGGACTGGGGGATTTCCGTAGGGCCGAACAGCTTTGCTTTAAGCCCGTAGGACTTGTTCATGAACTGTCTCCAGCGCAGGATCTTGTCCCTGGGAGCTAACCCGGGCTTCTCGCCGGAAGCAGCGTAAGTTGGACACCATTTTACACATTCACCGCAACGGGTGCAGGAGTCGAGCTCCATGAGCTGGACTGCTGTAAGGTTCTTGGTGTCAATTGATGGAGTTTTTTTTGACATTTTTATTCTCCTCCCTTGTTTGCAAGGATTGCAAGCGGGGTGGCGATTACGTGTATGTACTTGCTGTACGGGATGTATGCGATACAGAAGAGCAGGGAAATTATGGAGTGGAAGAGAGCTGCAGGGGGTGCAGTTGAGGGGTCAAGCCCAAAGCTCCAGATAAATCCGGTCCTTATACCATCGGCAACAAAACCGGAAATCGTGACTAAGAAGACTCCTCCGAGAAGGACCCAGTCATACATTATGGAAGCTTTCCTTGCATCCGAGACAAAGATTCTCCTGACTACTGCAATCATGACTCCGATAAGCAGGACATACCCGAAAATATAGTTCGGGAGTGCGAGGAAATCTCTGAATTCGGCGGGGGTGAATGGAAGCTCGATTCCGAATTTTTCGATCATTTCCACTGCAAACATGAGCCCTGACAGAGCGAAAAGGGCCATCCAGCCTGCAACAATCGTGAAGTGCATGAACCAGCGCAACGGGCTTCTCTTGAGAATTCTCCTCTGGAACATAATGTCGAGGATAAGAACCTCAAGAATCGGTTTTCCGTGTCCGTGGTGAGACTCTTCTACTACCTGTTCCCACCAGGTCTTTAAAAATCTGATCGCACTTCCCTTGCTTCCTGCCTGAGGCTCAAGAGCATAGCCTGTGACGCCTGCACCCCATTTCTGGAAGTTAAGGATCATACCGTATAAGAAAATCACAATGGCTATTGTGCTGAATATCATTATCTGGACAAACGTAAGTCTGAGTGCATCCGAGAGCCCAGAGAAGTATGCCATCTCACTGCTAATAGTTTATTCCTCCTATATATGGGTAAAAACTGAAAACTGATACTGCTTCAAAATTATCATTGATGTTATAGAATATCAATAACAGTAAAGACAGAGCAAGAACCGTAGCAACTGTCTGTATAAGGTTTGAATAGTCTGTTAGTCTTTGTATCTATTATATTTAAACGTTATCTTTAACATACAATACATCGAAAAGATCGCAAGAGGCGCGAAAATAGGGTCGCATTAAAGCAGTCTAATGGGGAAAGAAAAAGGGAAACTGGAAAATTGGGGTAGAATTATAACATAAAAATTATAAAACATTCTTATTGAAATTTTTCCTTGATGAAAATGAAAATAAGGTTTCAGAGAGATCAGGAAATCGCTGAAAAAGATAAAATGGACTCCGAAAAAGCCGAAAACGATAGGGTGGAAAAAGCTGGGAAAGAGGGACATCTGGATTAAAATTCCTATAAGATGCTTAAAAGAACATTTTACTCTGAAGAAAAACTACCCAGCATTCTTCCTGAGATTAACTAATAATTAGTCTTCCTGAGATTAACTAATAATTATAGCCCCCTCTTTACTTCGTTACTCAGAGAAAGCTTGTAATTCCTTCCTTTCTTTAATGCCGTAATTTACAGTTATCCCCACTAAAAGTACAGC
>NZ_JJQL01000089.1:0-124469 GCF_000979975.1 Methanosarcina sp. 1.H.A.2.2 | reverse complement strand
ACTTCATCTTCTTCAAGTTTTATTTTTGCCATGAATGAAGATACAGATGGGATTCAAAGCTTATAAATAGGACTCAAAATTAAGTTGCCACGACACTAGGCTGAACAGACAACCCGGGAAAAAAGGACTCTGAAAACTAAAAAATTCAGGTCTTTCAGACTGATCTTTCTTTACCTGCTCCTCAATACCTGTCACTCTTGCCTTCATCCATATTTCATTTTTGTGATTTTCACCCATCAGGACAAAGTCCTCTTGAGCGCAGCGAAAAGGACAGCGCACTGCAGAGCCGCAACTCTGCTGGCTCAACTAAGATGATTCAACATCGCCATCAAAAATTATTATTACCATTCCCCCAATTAACCTTCAGATGATCATAGGTGTAATGGGGCCTGAAGGCTCGTATTCGGAAAGGGCTGCAAAATTATGGGCTCTGAAAAATAGCCTGATGGATGCAGAGTTTCGGTACTTCGCAGACATCGAGGACGCATTCTTGGCTGCAGTTGAAGGAAAAGCAGACATCTCCGTAGTCCCTGTAGAAAACTCCATCGAAGGTTCCGTAGGAGTCACCCTCGATCTCCTCCTTGAAAACGAGGCTGTTATAATCGGGGAAATTGTCGTCAAAATCGAGCACTGCCTGCTCTCTAAAGGCGGGCCCGAGAAGATCAGGGTAATCCTTTCCCATCCCCAAGGGCTCGCACAGTGCAGGCATTTCCTGAAGAAGCATTTTCCTGAAGCGGAACTCAGGAGCACGGGCAGCACTTCCCATGCAGCCAGGCTGGCAGGGGAATTTGAGGAAATGGCAGCAATAGCATCCCCTGAGGCTGCAGAGCGTTACGGGCTGAAAATCCTGCTCTCAAATATCCAGGACAGAAAGGAAAACCACACCCGTTTTATTGTTATCCGGGCTGAAAAAAAGATTTCATCGGAGCGGACTTTGGGAGCCGCAGGCGTTGATGCAGGCGTTGAAGGGGAATTGAGCCCGGAGCCCTGCCGAAATGCAGAGCATGAGCTCCAGGCTGAACACGAAACCTGGAGAGAAAAGGTCAGCCTTTCGGCCTGCAAAACATCTCTTATCGTATCCCTGGAAAAAGACCGGCCAGGGGCATTATACGAACTTCTGGGGGCTTTTGCGAAAAGAGGAATTAACCTTACAAAAATCGAATCAAGACCCTCCAAAAAAGAACTCGGAGACTATTACTTCTACATCGATTTTGAAGGTCATACAAGCGATGCACTTATAAAAGATGCCTTTGAAGATATAAAATCGAAAGCTGGTACAAAGTCAAAAACTAAAACTAATACATTAAAAGTACTGGGTTCTTATCCAGCCTTCAAGATTTCCAAATAATCAGGGACCTTCAGGTTCAAAAAAGAAACCTGATATGGGTATAAACGTGGATATATATATAATACGGAAGGCACTTACGGAAGGAACTTGCAGGTGGGACGTGTACCTTTAGCTGGAACGTGTACCTTTATATAATACCTTTATATAGTATATTTCTGTAATATCTTTCTATAGTATCTTAATATGTCGGCGTGCCTCTTTATATACTACTCTTAAATATAATAACACCGGGATCTCCGGTTGCAGAAGGGAGCGAGATGGCTCTAGAGATTGAAAATATCATCAACAAACACGAATCAGCTCTGAAGAAATATAGAGGACTCTATGTTTTCGCAGACCTTCTTGCAACGTTTCTGGTTCTCTACGCCCTTTTTGTGCTCCTCAACATGAGGGATATATTCCTAATGATTGACACCTTCGAACCCTATACCGGTGCAAAATACAGTATTCCTGGGTCTGAAATTGTCTTTGAGACCCTGGGGCTGATTATTCTTGCCTTTACCTTCTCTCTTATACTCACAGCATTCAGGTATTACAGGGCTAAAAAGAAAGATGCGATTTCCCTTATTGAAGAAAAATACCCTGTACTCAGGGAAAGGATGAGGACCGCCTATGACAACCGGGATATGGATAACATTATTGTCCGTGACCTTATAGGCGGCGTTATAATCGATTCGAAGCCTGTGAAGTCCTCTGTCTTCCTTAACCGAAAAAAGCTTGCAAAGGACCTCCTGGTAACCTTGTTTGCTGTCACGCTTCTGGCATATGTTGCCCATACAGGATATCAGGCACCTGTCGGCCCCCTCGACCTGGAGGAAGTAATCGAAACTATTCCTTTCCCGGGTTCGGATTCGAATCTTATTTCCGTAGAGGAAAATGGTGGGACTTCAGGAGACCCGCAGAACAATGAAGGACTTTTTGGAGAACCTGCCGTTATCATAATTGAGGGCAAGGAAGTAGACTTAAAGATACCTCCGGGTGGAGGGGAAGGCTTTACGAGCCAGGAAGAAGGAGAACCGAAAAACAACACATTTATTCAGTCAGATGTCTATAACCCGGAAGCCGTTGCTTCTCAGGCTTACTACGAGAACCTTCCTGAAGGGTACAGGAGTGTTATCCAGAGTTACTTTGAACAACTTGCAGAAGAATGATATAATAAATTTATATTAAGTCAAATTTACCTGTATTCAGTTTGATCGAGAATTATTGAAAAACAGCTATTGGAAAGCAGTTTTTGAATAACAGGCTGTGTTTTGAATAACAGGCTGAGACTGACAGGCTGTATTTGGAGTAACAGGCTGTTTTTGAATGGCATTCTGTTGCAGGAACGGATCAGGTTCAGCAGGAGCGGGCCTCGGGACCCGCGAAAAACAGCAGTTTAAAGGGTGAAGCAGATATGAATGAGAATAATATCGATTCAGGGCAGGCCTCCGCGACCTACCAGAACGCAGGCAGGATTTTTAAAAATTTCTTTGAAGAGATAGGGACTGTCATAGTGGGTCAGGACAGGGTAGTGGAACAGATTATAATCTCAATCCTCTGTGAAGGGCATGCCCTTGTGGAAAGCAATCCCGGACTTGGAAAAACCCTGATGATCTCTACGATCGCAAAGGCAATGAACCTGAAGTTCAGCAGAATTCAGTGTACCCCTGACCTGATGCCTTCTGATATCACAGGGACCAATATGATTGAGGAGAAAGATAATAAAAAAGAATTCAGGTTTGAACCAGGCCCTGTCTTTGCAAACATCGTGCTTGCAGACGAGGTTAACCGTGCTTCCCCTAAAACTCAGTCAGCCCTGCTCGAAGCCATGCAGGAAAAACAGGTAACAGTCGGAAACGATACCTTCCTTCTTGACCGCCCCTTCTTTATCCTTGCCACCCAGAACCCCATAGAAATGGAGGGCACATATCCCCTTCCCGAAGCCCAATTAGACCGTTTTCTCTTAAAGATCCTTGTAGACTATCCCACCTTTGAAGAGGAAATGGAGATCATAAACCGTTATACGAAATCCGAAACCCCTAAGATCACCAGGGGCCTGGATAAGTCTACACTTCTCGATTTGCAGAAGCTTACCCGGCAGGTTCCTATCTCCGAAGAACTCAAGCAGCGCGTCCTTTCTATTGTGTCAATGACCCGCAAAGACAAAGAGCACATCGAGTACGGGGCTTCTCCCCGCGCATCCATTGGCATGATCCTTGCAGCAAAGGCAAGAGCCCTGATACAGGGCAGAAACTTCGTGAGCAAAGAGGATATTGATTACATGGCTTACCCGGTTCTCCGTCACAGGCTGATCCTTACCTTCGAAGCCGAAAGAAGCGGGATGACCCCTGATGAAGCCATTGAGGAAATTCTCAAGAAAGTTAAATGAAACTTAAATGAAATAGTAAGCCGATCAGATAAATGAACTCTTACGAACCTGTGATTGAGCAGGTTCTGAGACTCGAATTGCATAAAATGTAAAACAAAGTTAAAACCCCCAGGGGTTTTCCAGGTCCGGGCAGAACCGGGCTTTTCGGTTGACGATCCAGAATGACTCGCACAAAACAAAAAATCGAAACGGATTTTTTCAGGCAGCTTGACAGCTTTACCTTTTCGGTCCGGAAGAGAGTATCGACGGTCTATGCCGGAAACCGCCCCTCAACCCGCAGCGGACACGGCATCGATACTATCGGGTTCAGGGAGTATGACTCAAGCGACGCTTTGAAAGATATAGACTGGAAGGCTTATGCGAGGACTGAAAAGCTCTATGTGCGGCAGTTTGAGGAAGAAAAGACCCTTACTACTCATATCCTTCTGGACGCCAGCAAAAGCATGGACTATCCTGAAAAGGGGACCTCGAAGTTCGAGTATTCTGCCATGCTTGCTGCAGGTTTTGCTTACATGGTAACCAAATATAATGATAGGTTTGCCATATCCACTTTTACGGACGAAATTGAGATCAATAAACCCCGCAGGGGCAAGAAGAACCTCATGCGGACAATCGACCGGCTTAGCGAACTTGAACTTTCGGGCGGGACCTCCATTAGTGAAGCCGTTCTGAAATACAGCCGGGAAATCAAGTCCAGATCCCTTGTAATCCTGATTTCGGACTTCATGCAGGACCCGGAGGCAATAGAAACAGCTCTGTACAGGCTCTCCGACCACGACCTTATCGTTATACAGGTGCTTGACCCCACGGAAAAAGAACTTCCTCTTCAGGGAAACAGCAAGCTTGTAGACCTTGAAACAGGTGAAGAGATAAGGACATATATCAGTGAAAAGTTCAAGGAACGCTATACCCGGAAGCTGGACGACCACACTGCAAGGATTAAAAAAACCTGCATGAAGGTCGGAGCCGAGTTCCACACCTATACAACCGACACTCCTATCTTTGATGCTTTCTACCATACGATCAGGAGAAGGAGACGCTAAAAAATGCCGTTTCAAACCCCCCTTGCTCTTGCTGCCCTCCTGAGTGTCATCCCACTTATAATCATTTACATGCTCCGCCCAAAACCAGCGGTGCTTTCGATTCCCTCCTTAATGTTTATCCTCAAGCTTGAAAGGGAACGAAAAAGGGTTTATGCCTCAATCACGAAAATCGTGCAGGACCCTCTTTTCCTGATTCAACTCCTTATGTTGATCCTTCTTTCCATTGGGGCTGCGGGCTATTATTACACTTCAAATGAGCCCCTCAGCGGAGAGCATACAGTGATCATCCTTGATACTTCGGCAAGCATGCAGGTCGAGTCTCGTTTTGAAGACGCGGTTGGAATTGCCGACGGTTATGTGAGCAAGAAAAACAGCATAATCCTTGCTTCCAATATTCCCCTGCTCGCCCTTGAAGGCGGGAGCGCTTCGGCTGCCGGGGATATATTCAATAAGGTCAAGCCCGGAGCTGGCACTGCCGACCTGTCTGCAGCCATTTCTACAGGTATGCGTCTCCTCTCTAAAGAAGGGGGAAGGATCATTGTTATCTCAGACTTTACAAACTGGGGAGGAGATGACCCCGTAGCTTCCAAGAACCTGGCCGAATCCTACGGGCTTGAGGTCAATTTCGTAAAGGTCGGAAAGCCTGCAGACAACATAGGAATCATTAATGGCTGGATTGAAGCCATGGATGGGGAATACGGCTACACCGGTGTGGTCAAAAACTACAAAGGCGAGAGTGAAACCGTTAAAATAGAGGCCGGAAGAGGAACTTCGGGAAATGTTTCAAAGTCTTTTACTCTTGATGTCCCTGCAGGCGGCACAAACCAGTTCACACTTGCAAACCTGGGGCCCGGACTTACCACAATAAGCCTCAATGTTAAAGATGACCTGTCTGTTGACAACAAAGCTTACATCTCCATTCCGGATACCTCCGGGCAGCAGATCCTCTATGTCACAGATAACGGGAAACTGCCTTCAAAAACCGCACTTTCCCTACTTCCAAATAGCGACCTGAAAATCCAGAAATCCGTGCCTTCTTCCCTTGATAATTACTCCCTTGTAGTGCTTGCCCAGAAAGAAACCCCGATTGCCAACGGCTCAGTGGACATTATCGAAAATTACGTGCGGAACGGGGGGAATGCGGTTTTCATTGCAAGCGAAGCCCTTGCCCCTGAGAAAACCGAGGTTGGCCTTGTTAAGCTCCTGCCTGTGAAACCTATCGGAGTTGAGGAAGCAGAAAACGGGCTTGAGGTTGAAGAAACCCTTAAGAGCAGCATTACACAGGATATAAACCCCGAAGAAATCTCGGTCCGCAAATACATGAATGCAACTGAGAGGACAGGTTCTACAACGCTTGTAGCCACGGAGAACGGTATTCCTGTGCTGAGCTACTGGCAGGTAGGTAAAGGGACTATCTTCTATATGGGGCTTAGTGACGAGCTCGGGGATGGAGCCTGGAACAATTTCCATAACCTGCCTGAGTATCCTGTGTTCTGGATAAAGCTGGTTGAGTGGCTTGGCGGCACAGGGGAAATTTCAGAATACAACCTTGAAACCGGCACCGTGACCTCCCTTTCAAAGACCGGGGAAATCCGCACGCCTTCAAAGACCCTGACAGCAAACCGTTTGCTCTTTGACGAGGTGGGGATATACGAGATTTCGGACAAGAAGATTGCAGTCAACCTCTATGATGACCGGGAATCAAATACTACAGTAGACGCCTCGGAACTTATCAGTCGGGCAGTTGCAAAAGATGAGACCAGGCTCGTCCGGGCTGACACCTATACTGCAAAAAACGATATTACCAATTATCTTATAGGAGTCCTGTTCCTGCTTATGCTGCTTGAAATCCTTATCGTCCGCGGGAGGGGTGAACTGTGAACGTAGCCCTTGAGAGCCCCGAGATGCTCTTACTTATAATTCCCGTGATTGTTGCGGGTTTCTATCTCCTGCGGAAGACAAAAACAAAACTTGTGGAATGGAGAATGCTTGTTGCCCTTCTCCTTGTCCTGGCCCTGGCTGCACCCTATACAACGGTTACCCAGACTATCAGTGAAGAAGACCCTTCACTTGTGTTTGTTCAGGACCAGACAGCAAGTATGGGAATTTTCCCTGAAGAAACAGGTACCGGCCTGTATGAAGCCCTTACGGCAAATACCCCTACCACCCTGGTGCAGCTAACCGGGGATAAGACCTCTCTAGGGGATGCTGTGACCCAGTACTCCGGGCTTGGCAACCAGATTGTTCTTGTCACCGATGGAAACAATAACGCAGGAAAGGACCTTACGGAAGCTCTGAGATTTGCAAAGGACGCAGACACTCCTGTCTATCTTGTCCAGCCCGAGCTTGAGACAAATGACCTAAGCGTCGAGGTGCTCGGGGACAAAACCGTTGTTGTCAACAACAAGAACGAGTTTGAAGTAGTTGTCCGCCAGGCTTCGGAACAGAGTGTCAGTTATTTACTTGAAATCTTTGTGGATGGAACAGCTGTCCCACCCGAGCGGTTTTCGCAGGATGCCCGGAGTAAAACTATCCCATTTAATCAGGCTTTTAACACCCTCGGCGCCCATAATATAAGGGTAAGGATCAGTGATGTGTCCGGAGGGGATTTAAACGAGGTTAACAACGAGTTCTACAAGTCCCTTTATGTAATTCCCAAACCAAAACTCACGCTTGTTACCGGTGAGACCGGCTCTCCTCTTGCTAGTGTCCTGAGCAGCCTTTACGAAGTTTCGGTTGTAAATGAGTATCCCGGAGCAGAGAAAATTAAAGACAGTAAGGTTCTGGTGCTTGACAACCAGTTCATAGAAAGTCTTTCTGAAAATGATGTCAAAGAGATTAAAAGTTACGTAACTAATGGAAAGGGGCTGATTGTTGTAGGAGGAATAAAGTCTTACGATAGGCCTGCATCTTCAAATTATAGAAACTCTTCTTTTGAAGAATTATTACCTATAATTTCGAAACCTTCTGAGACAATAGGTAAAAATTACGTAGTTTTACTTTTAGACTTATCAGGAAGTACTTTTCAAGGTGGACCCACGGAACATATTGTTGACAGGGTCGCAACCTATCCATTATATCCTATACTAATTGACAGTTCAAAGAATATTTTAAAGAGCAGTGCTCTAGAAGGCTCTGAAGTCGGAATTGTCGTAGTTGGCGATTATGTTGGGAACGTTTCTTCAGAACTTCGCCCTTTAAATGCTGCATCGATTAGCACTTTCGAAGGTGAATTGTCCAGTCTCAAGCCAACAAACAAACACGCTACTACAAACTTATCACAGGGAATCTTTGAAGCAACAAATCTTTTTGAGAAAGAAGCTCCTCCCGGTTCTCCGAAGTATATAATAATCGTTTCAGATGGTGTGGAATCTGAAAGCCCTAACCAGGGAGGAAGTTATTATTCTTCTGAATTGTTCAATTATGCAAAAAATGTCCATGAAGACGATAATATTAACTTTGTTTACATTGATATAGAGTCTACATCGGATACTAAAAATAGTATCGAATCCTTAAAGTTTTTTATGGATGAGGTAGAAGGGGAGTATATTGGTAATGTAACCTCAGTTTCTGGAGTAAAAGGAATTAAAAGTCTTGGAGCTGAGGTTCCAGAAGATACTGATGAAACTCCTCTCCCAGATTATTTTGACTTAATACCCTATTCTCCAGATCACTTCATCACGAAAAACGTGAATCTTAGTGCCGCCATTATTACTGGATATAATGATGTGACCCCAAAAGCCGGGGCTGAACGCCTGGTCACCACTTCTTCTGGAAAGCCTGTGCTCACCACATGGCGCTTCGGACTCGGTAGAGTTGCAGCTTTTACCACGGACAATGGGGAAGGTGAAGGCACTCGATGGGCTTCTGCCCTTTACAACGGGTCAAACAGCAGACTTATTTCAGGCACTACCAATTGGGCAATCGGGAACCCCCAGGCCGAAGAAGGAGCTGTCGTTGAAGCTCCGGATACCTGGCTGGGCACCCCTTCCGACCTCACCCTGATAATGTACGACGAAGGAGTCCCACAGCTTAAACTGGATGGAGCTTCGCTTGATCTTGCTCTTACAGGCAGGAATACCTACGAGGCAAGCATAAACCCGGTAAATGTCGGGATTCACGACATTTCAGGCTATCCGCTTGCGGTAAACTACCCGCGTGAGTACCTTGAAGTCGGGCTCAATAAAGATATCGAGCCTCTTATCCTTGCAACCGGAGGGAAGATTTATACTGAAAAGGAAGCAAGAGCCCTTCTCCTGAAGGATGCCAGGCAGAACTCCGAAAGGGAGTCAAACGATCCCGTGAGCCTTAAAGTGTATGTGCTTCTTGCAGCCCTTGTCCTTTACCTTGGAGAAATCCTGGTCAGGCGCATAAGGGAGATGAGAAGGCTTAAACAAGCCCAGGGTGAAACTGAAACAGGAGCCGAAGAAGCAGCAGCTTGACTTCTCCCTGCCCGCTCCCCAAGTTGCTCTGCCCGAATTGCGCTTCGGGAGCACGCGGTCCGTTTCACTCGCTCCGCTCGCTCAAGCGGACTAATTTATAGTATCACGGCTTTTCCTTCCTGAATTGCGTCCAGAGGGTATACTACCCTTTTCTTTTTGCTCAAGAGGCTTATCATAAATACATCAGTAGAAGCAGGGTCATCTGCCCGAAGAAGCCGGAAAAAACAGGTATCACAAGGTTATCGTCTATCTGGTTTACTGCGGTTTCCGTAATGGTTGCAAAAAAAGCCATGACGAGGGATACTAAGGGGTCTCCAACTATGACGAGTCCGATCAACAGATCAATTATGAATTCGGAAGTTGAACCTTCAAGAGATTTATCGTTTTTAAAGATTTTTTTGAAAATTCTTTTTTTTCCGTAGAATTTTCCTATAAGGGCTGCAGCCAGGTCTCCGAAGGTGGTCATGAGGACTGCAGCATAAGCGATTTCCTTGCTGAAGAGGGAGATTGCCGCAATTGCACCCAGGGCGAAGAAGATGTGCCCTCCGCAGCTATCGGCTTCATGCTCCCTGTACATCGTATGGAAAATGGGAATTTTCATGCCCTGTTCGAGCCGGAGGTATTCCAGGAAAAGGACAATTATCAGGAAAAGCATGAGCACCCAGAGAATTGTCTCTTTCCCGAAAAATTCGTAGATGAGCACTATCAGGACTGAGACCATATGTACACTTTTTCTCAGGACTTCAAAGATGATTTCTCTGGAGGGCATGGCATAAAGTTTTGTGAGAATAAAATATAAATCTATACTGGTCGGTGGGCTTGGAGAAACCCGGATTTCTTTGCAGTCGGATTTCTTGAAATTAAATATCTTTCAAAAAAGAGTTTTGAAAACCGGATTTGAGGATTTATCTCTCCAGTATTTCTCTGGCTTTTCTCTAACATTTCCTCTAACATTTTCCCCGGCTTTCTTCTTGTATTTTCCCCGGCTTTCTTCTGGTATTTTTCCCGGCTTTCCTCTGCTGTATGGTGATTTTCCGGTTCAAAATACTTTTTCAGGCGCTATGTGGGGGTTCGGGAGAGTCTCCGATTAGTTTTTTAATCATATTCATGTCTTTAATTATTTTCAGACTCATTAACCCTCCTATTAAAAGGTTCATATGGTATGTCAGGGTTCTCCAGGCAAGTACGGTAATTCCCAGAATGGATGAATCTACAAAAATAGAGAAGATGGACGCTGCTCCTAATTCAGCAACTCCGCTTGCTCCGGGAGTTGCGGGTATTACCATTATAACAGCCAGGAGCACCTGAGCTGCAAAGACGGTGATAATTGAAGGTGTCCGCGAAAGGCCCATCAGGATCAGGACGAGCAGTGAAAATTCTACGGTCCAGAAAATAACAGTGTAGGCAATTCCCCAGAGCAGCCCTCTTTTTCCTTCTGAAAAAAAGACCCTTACACTGTCATGAAAATGGTCTATTTCCCTGTCAATCTGTTCCATTAAGTGTGAAACTGCAGCATCGGTCTTTTTTCCAAAAAAAGGAGCAAGCCTGCCTGTTAGCCTGTGAGTTACGTATTTTACTTTTTCGGGTTTCCAGACGCCGTAAACAAAAAAGACGAGAAGTACAAAGACAAGGAAATTTACTGTTAAGAAAGCTGCATCAAATTCATAATTTGAAAGAATGTCCCCAAGAACGTAAAAGGCAAAAGGCAGACAGGAAAATATGAAAATGGCATCAAGAAGGCGTTCCCCTACAACGATTGCAGTAGCCTTGCCGAGAGGAATTTTGTTCCTGGTCAGGCCGTGGACTCTCAGTATCTCTCCGCCTGCAGAAGAAGGAGTAATTCCAGCCACAAAAGTACCTGAGATAACTATCTCTGTCACTTTCAGGACACTTATCCTGTATCCTAGGGCTTTGCAGAGAGCCCGGGTCCGCAGCCCCCAGATAAAGTATGAGCTAATATGAAGGAGGGCAGCTGCCAGGATGTACTCCAGCTTGATCCTTTTCAGGGCTTCAATAGTCTCCGAGTTAAAAGTCAAGCATGTAACCAGGGCAATTGATACAGCGCTGATAACCAGCGACCCAATAAGCCATTTTTTATACCTGGTCATTGAAATCTCTTAATTTTATTCTTTAGTATAGGTATTATCTTATTTAAGGAAACTTCTTTCTCCAATATATAATGAACGGCACAAGAGAAGTTCGATATGTCAGAGTGAACTGTTTTCTTTAATCTGGAATCCAATTTTAAAAGGTCTGCACCGTTCTTATAAGATCCTTACTTATTCTTAACAGATTTATGTCTACTAAGCGATTGTATTTCTTAAAAGTTCCTGTTTCTTAAGAAATCTGTACTAAAAAATAAGAATATGAAAATTATCTGTGTATCAGAAAGAAATTATCTGTATCAGAAATGATGGTTGTCCCCAGGTACACGGTTGAGATTTGGCATAAGGTTTCCAGCCCGTCTAATACTTTTGTTTTTCTCTACTACTGTACGCAGGTGGGCTCAAGCCTTGAGCGGCGAATTGAAAAAAGGATTGAGACTTCATATACGGGTATTTCTGACTAAACCAACCAATTAAAAAAGGGAGTGCCGAAATGATAATAATCGGACAAAAATCCGGCAGAGAGCCTGTGAAAGATTACAAAAGCAAAAATTCGGGTCAATATTGAAAACTCAATTTGAATTTGCAAGAAACCCGTATTCTCAGGCTATGAATACTTTTTATTAGGGTCCGGATAAATCCGGAGCATACCTTTTGACCTGGAATACGGGTTCCGATTTAGATTCTCAATGCAGATTCTCTATTATACTCACTCTTAATTTTTGATATACTCTTTTGATTTTAGATTTTCTTATATACTCTTGATTTTTGATCGGTTTTAACCTTTCTTTAAATCCTGTATTTCAGGAGCCTTCATATGTAGTATCATAGTCCGAATTGATGACAATTTCCTTTATGCTGGAATTCTTCTCGATCACAACTTCAGGCCAGATCTTTACTCCCGAATGTATGGTCGAATTGTTTCCTATAACGACTTTATGCCCGATTACTGTCCCATTCTCCAGGCTGCACTCATCTCCTACAGCAGTTTCATCTGCAACTACAGCTCCGGAGATATTGGAGTTTTTACCTATGCATACATCATCAAAAAGGTACGAAGAAAGAATCTTTGCATTATTATCGATAGTGCAGTTTGCACCTATCACGCTGTAAGGTCCGATAAGGACATTATCGCCAATTACAGTGTTTTCCCCTATGACAATGGGCCCAACGAGTGAAGAATTCGAACCGATCGAGACATTGTTTCCTATGGATAAGGGGCCTCGTATTCTTGCGTTTCTTGTTGTGAAGTTTCCTTCTATTGTGGTCCCTGGAAGGGCATCCAGCATCCAGCGCTGGGCCTGCCTGTAGGCTGCCGAACTCCCTACATCAGTCCATTTTCCCCTGACAAGCATGCCGTTAATTCTCTTATCTGCCGCAAGCAGGGCAGGGAAAAGGTCTTTTGCAAAATCATACTTTTTATTTTCAGGTATCCAGTCAAAAATTTCAGGGTCACAGATGTAAATGCCTGTACTTGCAAGGTTGCTGAATATCTGGCCGGATTTGGGTTTTTCCAGGAAGCGGTGGATCCGGTTGTTTATATCCATATCAGCAATCCCGAATTCCCTCGGGTCATCAATGGAAAGGAGTCCTATAGTTACCAGAGCATCGTTTGTTTCATGGAAGCGGTACATCTCCCTCAGGTCGAGGTTAAGGACGTGATCTCCCCCAAGCACGATGAAAGGCTCATTTTTCAGGTACTTTTCAGCATTTTTTACCCCGCCTGCTGTCCCCATCTTCTCTTTCTCATACACATAATCGATGTGTACTCCGAACATGTGCCCGTCTCCGAGCTGTTCCTCTATGCGTTCTCCCATATATCCCAGGGTCATGACTATTTCATTGAACCCTTCCCTCGAAAGGTGCTCTATCAGGTGCAGGACTGATGGTTTATTGAGAATCGGTATGCTAGGTTTCGGGTGTTTGAAGGTCAGTGGCCTGAGCCTTGTCCCTGTGCCTCCGCACATGATACATGCTTTCATATTTTCTCAAATGTTACTCTATAGATATATTGTTAACGATCTGTTCTTTCCGTTTCAAAGCTTATTGATGACGATTATTTTAGAGTAATATCCTCTTTTCGTTCGACCCTTATCTCTTTCTTCCCCTTATACTCAGAAATAATGCCTGTTATGCTTATGAAGTTTCCTTCCTTGATTGATCCGTCCAGGGCTTCGGCCCCTGCTGTCTTCGGGATAAATACGCTAAGGACTTCGGAGTCAAAGTTCACTTCTAAAAGCAGGTGATCTCCGGTATAAGTAAATCGTTTACTCAAAACCTCAGCATCAAGAGACACTTTTTCCCCAACTTCGGATTCGTGGGTGTACTTCAGGGCTTTTCCTCCTGACTGTTGTTCGGCTCCTGCAAGTTCCTGCCCGAAGAGCAGGTACGCTGTCGAAAGAGAGAACAATGCCATCACGAGCAGCACTACCACGACTTTCTCTTCCTTTTCCATCTTCCACCACTTTCCAGTTTGTGGGTCCTAAAATTATCTTATAGTGAATTATCTTGAATAAATTTATCTCAAGGATCAACGATATGAATTTATTTCAAGGGTCAACTATATGAATTTATTTCAGGGATCAACTATATAAATTTATTTCAAGGATCGACGATATAAATTTATTTTAAGACCAGCTTACATTTCCAGATCCGTTCACAATGGAGACAAGTTTTATTTCAAGGATCAGGGTTTTGCCTGCAAGTTCATGGTTGAAGTCAAGGGTTGCGTAAGTTTCCGTGGAATCGAGCACTTTAACTTCACTTCCCCCAGGCGTTATTATTTTTTTTCCTGCCTCCGGAGGGTCCTTTAGTTCAAGTCTTGAAAGAGGAATTTTCTGAACGAGATAACTTTTAGATTCTCCGTAGGCGTCTTCAGGCACGATTTCAAGGGTTTTTTCTTCTCCTTCTCGCATTCCAAGAACCCCGTCATCGATACCTTTTATCACCTGACCGGTGTATGTCCTGAAAAATAAAGGTGTGTATTCTTTTTCTTCATCATATATCCCAGCTTCAAGAGCTTTTTCTTTTAAGGTGGTATCGAATACTGTTCCATTCTCAAGCTTTCCGGTATAATCAATAAGGAGATAATCTCCCTTTTCCACAGTACGAGAGTTCTCCATTTTTCCTTCTCCTGTTATTTTTTTTCTTTACAGCTTTTTCGGTAATCCTGATTTTTTTCCTGGTTACCAGAGGGGTGCATCTTTTTTAAAGAAATATAAGCCGGTTTTAAATCGGTTTAACTGACGTAAGCTTCATTCTATTGAAATAAGCTTTATATCGAAAATAAGAGTCTTGCCTGCGAGTTTGTGGTTAGAGTCAAAAGTAACATGCGTTTCATTTACATCAATGACTCTGAACTGGTCCCCGTACATACTGCTGAATATCTGTCCGATTTCAGGTTTCACTGATAGGTTCAGATCCTCAAGGGAGACTGCCTGAATTTTTGCGTCATCATATTCTCCGTAAGCTTTTTCGGGGGGAATTGTCAGAGTCTTTTCTTCTCCTTTTTTCATCCCGATTACGCCTTCGTCAAAACCCTGGATCAACTGGCCCGAACCAACCTTAACGGTCAGGGGGACATAGGTTCTCTGTTCTGTGTATATGCCTGCCTCTTTTGCGATTTCTTCTACGGAGGTATCAAAAACAGTACCGTTTTCGAACTTTCCAGTGTAGTCCACCTGAATAGTGTTTCCGACTTTTACAATGCTACTATTTCCACTGTCAGTGCATCCGCTTCCGAAAAGGATACTCCCAAGGAGTAGAATGGATATTAAAAAAGTTTCCCCCCTCCCCGCCCTCATTTTTTATGCCTCCATCGAAACAACTTTTATTTTGAATATCAGGGTCTTGCCTGCGAGCTCATGGTTGAAGTCCACAATGAAGTTTTCCTCGCTTACCTCTGTGATAGTGCCCCGGAGTCCGGTTTCCGTGGCCAGCTGCATCCCTACTTCCGGAGTAAAATCTACAGCATTACGTGGCAGTTCCCTTGCGTACTCTTTCATATATTCTCCGTACGCTTCCTCGGGAGGAATTGTAATGGTTTTTTCGTCTCCCACTTTCATTCCGACCACGCCCTCGTCAAAGCCTTTAATCATCTGCCCCGCTCCCACGGTGAATGTCAGAGGATTGTAGTCTCTCATTTCGTTGTATATCCCTGCCTCAGCGGCAGCTTCCTTTTCCGATGTATCGAAAACTGTGCCATCTTCCAGTTTTCCCACATAATCAACGGAAATACTATCTCCGTTTTCGACTGGTTTGTTTAAATTTTTACTTATCTCTTCAGTCATAATAATCAATATGACAAAATGAGAGCATGTTAGATAAACATAATGATAAATAAGGTGTCAGAAACCGGTTAAAATGATTCCCGGAAATATGAAACACAGGAAGCTTTAAACCTTATTTTTTAAGTTTTGATTTCAAATTTCGATTTCTGTTAGTTCTTTCTTTTAGCCCTGTTCATTTTCTTTCATTCCTTTTTCCAGTCCTTTTAGCTTTTTTCACCTACTTCTTTAATCTTCTTTCATTTTCTTTCATTTTCTTTAAGTTCCTTTTGATAGTCAATATATGAGTAAACAACAGTAATCCCGGCTACAAAAATTACGGGCACAAGGATGAAGTATATTGCAAGTTCCGGAAAAAAAGCCCCGAAGATTGCTGCTATTCCTGCTATCTTGAATAGTTTCCCTCCAAGCCGGTTAGTTCTTTTCCACACCCTCTCGCTGCTGAGAGTCCAGGGTGTCCTGATTCCGATGAACCAGTTCTGCTCTGCATTTTCCGTAAGTATCCCTATATAATAAAACAGAAGCCCTATCCCTACAGGAATTACGGCATTGGGGCTGATCTGAATTCCTGTGTTCCAGAGCAGTATCTGGAGATGGACACCGACCATAAACAAAACCATTATCGCTATAAACCCGTCATAATATTTCCTGAATTTTGCTATATTTTCTTTCAGCGGGTCAATTCTCGGAATTACCAGGAACATAATTACAAGACCCGTTATCACTAACGGCATGAAAAAGAGCCCCCAGAGTTTCGACATATAGCCGTCTACTTCTCCCTGTGAGTTCCAGTGAGTTGCCATCTGTTCAGGTACCTGCGGGTAAAAATAGATTGATAGGATAAAAGAAAGAAGAACCAGTCCTGTTATTGCTACTGTAGCTTTTCGCATGTAAATTCTTTAGATGTTTCAAATATTTAAAAATGTGGAGTACTTATGGGTCTGCCAACGCTAATGGACTGGCTACGGACCCGACACTGTATCTGTCACTGCATCTGTCACTGTATCTGTCACTGCATATATGAGTGGGAATGCTTATCGACCTTCAAGTTTTCTGAAAACCTTAACCTGAGTCTGAGACGGTTTTCCCGGACTTCATTCTAAACCCGCCAATCAGTGCTGCAATCCCGCCTATTACAAGGGAAATTCCATATATCCAGGGCAGGACAACGGCACCTGCCAGGGGGTTAACCAGCAGGAGTATCCCGAGGGCAATTGTCAGGAGCCCGAGGATCGCCATTCCCAGTCCGCCTCCTTTGAGCGCCCAGACAAGTCTGATTACGCCGTATATAATACTCCAGATTCCTATTATGATTACAAGAAGTGCCAGAATTACAAAGGGACTGTACGGGTATACAAATACCACAATCCCGATAAGAATGCCCATAACACCGGAGAGCAATTTCCATCCCATGTTCTCTCTGTCCATCAGCAGTGAAACGATTGAAATAACTCCGCCCAGAAACCAGAAGATTCCGAGTATCTGGACTAAGGTTATGGTGGTTACTACAGGTGAAAACAACAGAAATAAGCCTATGATTACGGCAAAGATTCCTTCCAGTACAACCAGCCACCAGGGGACCTGCATTACTTCATATTCCACAGTGCGGTATTCTGCAGCTGTTTGTTCCATATACTTACCTCCAGAGTTGCTTTACGTAGAAAATTTGATGCTGTCGGCTACCCCAATAAAATGTACAGGTATCAAAAACAAACCTCTTACCTGAAGTATGAAGTTTCCCGATTCTTCTGTGCACTGTGACTCAGTCAGGTAAAAAGGTTAATCTCCGCTATCTATTATATATTGGAGATTATATAAATCAATGAGTATTTATTTCTCTTCTAATGTTCTATGCTGTGTTCAGTCACACATGGGCCATGCGTCATAGCCGCTTAATATTCGTTTTTGAACGCCCCTGCGCATCTTTATTTTTAATCTTCCCTGTACACAGAAAACCGGGACGTACGCAACTCAAAAGACAATCTCAATAACTGTATGTGAATATTCTAAAACAATCTTCCCTTCCTATTAACAATCTGCCTAAAAAATGACGCGCCCTCATTAAAAATTAGGACAATTTAGTTAATTTGATATAACATTGCCAATTTCGTAAAATAAATTCATTTTAAAACTCAATAAGTGTGACTTAAGACGTTTTTATGTCCTTTTAAGACAACGCCTCAGCCATACCAGTGTATCCTGTACAGTCAAAAATGGGGATTTGAGGTAACTATTGATATTGAGATTCTAAAATAGTTTGTAGGGGTTTTTCTTGTGTGGCAAATAAAAAGAGTATTATCGATTTTATTTACAGTGGCTCTCACACTTCAGGTTATTGCCGGGTGCGCAGCTGCGACTACGTTTTATGTTGATGACGACGGGCCTGGTAATTATACTACAATCCAGGCTGCCCTGAACGATGCGGTTGATGGAGATGTCATTCTGGTTAGCCCTGGAACGTACCCTGATGAAACCATATTCGTAAATAAATCAGTGACTATCAAAGGAGCAGCTGGAGCTGGATACCCTTCTGTCGGTGGTTTTGCTCTTCTCAGCCACTCCAGAATAGAGGGGCTCACAATCACAAAAGGCGTTGACTTCTCCGAGGGTGGGGTTTCCTGCACAATTCGAAACAACCGGTTCAACGGCTGCGGTGTCAGTATGGGCACCAGTTACATGTACGGGAACCAAACCATAATGAATAACCTCTTTACGGGCAGCCCGACTGGTGTATCTACATATGACAGTATTGACAACAAAATAATAGGAAACACTTTCAGAGAATGTGATGTCGGTATCACACTCACATACGGCGCGGGTGGTCATATTGTAACTGGTAACATTTTCAAAAATTGTGGTATCGGTCTTTATATCATCAGGGACTCTGCGTCGGTATATAATAACTATTTTTTGAATGACGTTAACCTGATGATTGAGGACGGAAACCCCGGAGGGTCGTTCAGCGTCCCAAAGACGCCTGGCCTGAACATAATAGACGGTCCTTATATCGGAGGTAACTTCTGGGGATCTCCTGCAGAAGATGGATTCTCCCAGACTCATTTGGATGCGAACGGTGACGGGTTTGCGGAGAAACCTTACTCTCTAAACGAGCAGAATATTGATTATCTGCCTCTGGTAACCCCCAGGACGGAGCCTGTACCTGTACCCCCTGTCGCAGATTTCAAGGCAAATATCACCCAGGGCCCTGCTCCTCTTTCTGTTCTTTTTACTGACCTTTCACAAAATGCGATATCGAGAAGCTGGGACTTTGATAATGATGGAAATATTGATTCTACAGCTAAAAGCGAAGTTCATGTGTATGAAGTTCCAGGGAAGTATACTGTTAAGCTGACTGCAGTAAACACAAATGATACAGTCTCAAAAACTGCTGTTATAACTGTGCTGGAAAAAGAAGTTGATATTCTTCCTGTAGCAAATTTCAAGGCAAATACAACCAGCGGGAATGCCCCTCTTTCTGTCCTCTTTACCGACCTTTCACAAGATGCAACATCAAGGACCTGGGACTTTGGAGACGGAGTTACTTCAACTGAGAGGAATCCAACTCATTCTTATTCCCTGGCAGGAACTTATACCGTTAATCTGAAAGTAAGCAACCAGAACGGCACGGATTCAAAAACTGCTGTTATAACTGTGCTGAAAAAAGAAATTGAAATACTTCCGACAGCAGACTTCAGCACAAATGTCACCAGCGGCTATGCCCCCCTCGTCGTTCTCTTTACTGATCTTTCACAAAACGCAACATCGAGAAGTTGGGACGTTAACAATGACGGAGTCGAGGACTCAAATGCGGCAAGCTTTGTTTATGTGTATCCTGCCACAGGAACGTATACCGTTAAGCTGATTGCGATCAATGCAAAAGGCACTGATACAAAAACTACTCTGATAGCTGTAGATAAGAAAAGCAGTGGCGGAAGCAGCAGCGGTGGTGGAGGCGGAGGCGGAGGCGGAGGATCTCCTGAGCCTGCAAAGAATGTAGAGGTCAAGGAACTTGCCCAGGTCTTCATTACAAACGGTAAGGCTGTAAAGTTCGAGTTCACGAAGAACGCCACCTGTGTTGTGTCTGTGGGCTTCGATGCGATCAAGAACGTAGGCAAGACCACAACCATTGTTGAGCAGTTAAAGAAAAAGTCAGCCCTTGTCTCGAAGATGCCTGCAGGTGAGGTCTACAAGTCCTTCAATGTCTGGGTAGGAAATGCCGGATATGCAACCTCAAAAAACATCGAAAACCCCATCCTGAGCTTCAAAGTTGAAAAGGCCTGGATTCAGGATAGGCTAATAGAACAGGACTCGATCACCCTGAACAGGTATGATGAAAAAGTCTGGACGCAGCTGCCAGCCAGACTGTCAGGTGAAGATAAAAAATACCTGTATTTCACAGCTGAAACCCCGGGATTTGCCTCTTTTGCGATAACAGGTGAGGCACAAGGTACTCCTGAAAAAGTAACCGAAAAAGGGACTTCGCTTGAAACCCGGTCTCTGCAAGGAGAAGGTAATGAAAGTACAGGGTTGGACACGGATTCAGAACAGAGTGAGAGCACAAAATTCTCTGGCATCCCTTCGGTCTATGGCATAATAGGGCTGCTCTTTTTAGGCCTGATATGTGCGATCATTTATAGACAGGTCCCAAAATGAAAACATGAAAATGGAACGCTTCATGGCGTTTCATTTTTTATCTTTTTTGCGAGGAAAGGTTGATCCTCAAATAAGCCAGTAAATCGGTTTTGTCATAAAATCCTCATATCCAGGAATCAAGCTCTTAAATCTTAAGAGAGATCGTGGGATTAAAAATTATAAAGGTTTCTGCTTAATTACCCATTTAATTAAAAAAGAGAATGGACCGGTCGGGAATTGAACCCGAGGCCTCTACCATGCCAAGGTAGCGATCTACCCCTGATCTACCGGCCCATGTTGTGTTTTGCTTTGTCAGCACTCCCACATACACTCAGTATCGTATATATAACTGTCGGCATACATGCTCTGCTTCCTGTAAATAAAATTTAGGATCTGGGAAATTCCTACTATCCGAGCAAAAGGTATAAGTAGTAATTCGAGTATTAGAAGTGTTGTCGGATTGGGATGCTTTCCCTAAAAAAGCCTTTCAACTCTGATAATTATAGAATAAACCTGACATCTGGGCCCGTAGCTTAGCCTGGTGGAGCGCACGGCTGATAACCGTGAGGTCCTGCGTTCGAATCGCAGCGGGCCCACCACAATCCAACAATATCTTCTCAGAGAACTTTCAGGTTTTCTAAACTGAATTCCTTCATTGAGGGCCCGTAGCTTAGCTTGGTGGAGCGCACGGCTGATAACCGTGAGGTCCTGCGTTCGAATCGCAGCGGGCCCACCATACTTTCTCTTAACTTTTTGATGTTCTACTCTTTTTTGTTTATCTTTTGTTTATCTTTTGTTTATCTTTTGTTTATCTTTTGTTTGTTTTCCCTACATCTTCTTTCAATCAATAACTCTATTCTAATTCCATTTTTTCAATTTTATGTGAGCTTTACCAACCTGATTACCTTTTTTTCAATCTTCTGGAATATCCAAAAATAGAATCCTCTTTCGTGTATTATTTATAATATTTATAATCAATTTCCACAATTCTCTCACTCATTTCCAACAAGGTATGAAATAAGGAAGGTATGAAATACGGAATGCGCGGAAAAAGGAAAAGCTCTGGCCCATATTTGTAATTTAGTTCCCTTGATAGAAGATCACTGTGATAAACTCTAAATTAGTCTGCTTGAGCGAGCGGAGCTCACTGCTAAAACCCATAGATTAGCCCTCTTGAGCGCAGCGAAAAGGGCAGCTTACTGCAGAGTCGCAACTCTGCTGAAACGGACTGCGTACTGTTGCACTTGCAGTGCAACTCCAAGAAAATCTGCGATTTCCTGAGATCCCGGGGCGCAATTCGGGTGGCGCAACTAGGGGTTAGTAAGAATAATTGTAATAGAAAAGTTGTTGGTAAGAAAAAAAGTTAGGGTGGGGGTAATCCCCTTTAAGACAGAACGGCTTCTGGATAGTAGAAGTCCAGGCAATTTGCGGTATGAAATCCTGCCCCTGACTTCAGGTCATTCTGTTCCCTATCATAAATTTCAGGCAATGTGCTTCAGGCGTTCAATATTCCTCAGCACAAGTCTGCTTTCGGCTATGATTTCGTCTTCGATCTTGCTAACAATGCGGTCCATTGGAACCGTTAGCCTGTACAGCTTGATCGGTCTGCCTTTACCTTTTGATTTCTTTTCTTCCCGGATGTTAATCCAGTCGTTTTCGCGGAGGTACCGCATTGCAACACTGACTTCCGGCTGTCTAAGACCAGATACCATTTCGATGCTCTGGGAAGAGATTTCCCTTCCTTTTGCAAGGCAGGCAAGGGTAAGAGCAATTGGCCTGCTGATATTGATCTTTCTAAATAATTCTATCATTTCATATTCGCTTGATCCCATGGATAAGGGAATCTCATTCGTTATGTCAGTAGTTTCTATAGCTAAACCACTTTCATCTACCATTTAATCACCCGAAGAAGCATTATAGAGTGAATTAATATAAATATTTACTTATGTTTTAATTTTAATATATGTTAATCTATATTTATATTTCAAAATGTTACTCTGGTTAACATTCCCCTCAATCAGGCTCATGATCTCGTTTTGCTTATTTTGCTGCGGTTAACTTTTTTGGGGCATTCTTCTTAATAAACGGTATGAAGTGCCCTGACTTGCCTCTTCTTTAAATAATTGTGGCTCTTCGCTATTTCATGGGGGTAATTTTATAGTCACTTCCTGAATAGAAATGCAATAAATATAATATTTTTAACAATTTATTGTGGCAGCTGATTCAAGAGCCTTAAGCAGGATTCCCGTTACTTTAGTGGCGGGAGGAATGCGTAATCTTCGCAACCCCTGTTTATGTTCAATATTCATACTAAATCTATAACTAATTTTATGTGAATATGATATACTATGGAATCTACTAAAACAATACAACTGAAAATTCTAAATCCAGATTTTGATTTAGTAGAAACCATGCAAAAATACACAAACGGCATGAATTACACATCTAACATCGTTTTCGAACATGGCAGAACAATACCTGCTATGAAATTACAAAAAATGGTATATCCTTATCTCAGAGAAAACATTGGATTGAAATCTCAGGTTAGTTGTAACATACCAAGACAGGTAGCAGGGACGTACAAAACAATAGTAGAACTGGCAAAAATAGGTATGAGTTATTGGCAGAAAGTAATGTATTCTCCAACATCTATGACATTATCATACAAGAGAGATTACACGATAACTGAAAATTCAGTTAGTCTTACTACATTCAGTCACGGTAGAAAAACATACCAAATCCAGAACTACGAATACGCATTACCGTTTTTTAAAGAACCGTGGAAATTTGAAGCGTCTAAAGTAGTGAAACATAAAGACGGAGATTATTATTTCCATCTAACCGTTTCTCAGGAATTACCTGATAAGAAAATAGAGGACGCATCTACTTTCATGGGTGTTGATGTAGGCATTAATTATCTTGCAGTTGCAGCATGACAGAGACATAAATGCTGCAATCAATATCAAAAAATTCTCTCTTCAAGATCAAAATCTTATAGTTATCTGACACCTGCGGAACGCAGGGGATGGGCTTGTGGACTTGCGAACAGTAGTTCGAGGGATGAAGCAAGAAGCCCCTTCCTCGCTTTCATCAGAAAGCAGGGAGGGGTAGTTCACGAATGAACTTTTTACATTTGAGATTGTAAGAGAAAAACCGCGTTAATCTCAATTTTTTTCGCCAATTCTTCAGGAAAGGTTCTTGAGACGTTCTATGTTCTGGCGTATGGTATTACTCTCAGCAATGATGTTTTCTTCTATTGTGTCAATAATTTTTTCCATATGAACTGTCAGTTTGTATAGCTTTACCGGCCTGCCCTTGCCCTGGTTCTTCTTTTCTTCCCTCATGTCTACCCAGTCATTTTCACGAAGGTAGCGCATCGCAATGCTGACTTCTGGCTGTCTAAGACCTGATACCATTTCTATACACTGGGAAGAGATCTCTTCTCCTTTTGAGAGGCATGCAAGAGTTAAGGCGACAGGTCTGTTTATATTAAGCCTCCTCAAAAGCTCGACCATTTCGTACTCAATCTCTCCCATTTTAATATTATTGTCTTCTGATATTAGCCCATTATCTGCCACAACTATCATCTGCCGTTTATACCGTAGAGCACCTTACATTGGTCTCAGTATCATGTTTTATCCAGTATCATCAGATCATGGAAATTTATTATTTTCAAACGAACAACTTTAATGAATTAACTTTAATGAATTAACTTTAATGAATTAGCTTTAATGAATTAGCTTTAATGAATTAACTTAATGAATTATCTCACTTAATTATTTCAAATGGTTGCTTTTAAATGGTTAATTCCAAATGGTTTTTTTTGAATTTTTATTTTTTCACTTAATATATCTGTATTTATTAAAAGTTAAAATCTGAGGAAGTACCCAACAAATCTGGCATCTCAGTTAATTTATATAATAATGATCTCCCTATATATAATTATATGCATATAAAAACTTTCTGACAATAAGAGGCACTAAATATATTTCAGTCGAATACCCCCACCGTGCTGCGGGGTGCGCCATAGTAACTTTTATTTGCGAAATCTATGGAGCTACAGAGTAAGGAATAAGCTGGGCAACATGATCTTTTGCAGTCAACATGATCTTTTGCAGTTCTTCATTCAGGTATATATAGGATTAAAACCTTTGATAGTATATCTTCTCCAATCTGAGGACGCTAACCAGGGTACAACTGAAGCAGATAAACGCTAAAATCTCCATTTTTTCAAATATATGTCCCAATTTTGCAATTTCTATCGTTCAATTGTCCTCATTGGGCCACTTATCCTATTTTTTCGGCAATCTTTAAATACAAATCCCTGAAAGATTTAGTATAATGACTGCTGGGACGACTGATGGGCTGGACAAAGCTGCTGTATTTATCTGCCACTGCAGCGGGAACATTTCCGAACACGTTGATGTAGATGCCGTAAAAAAGACCCTTAAGGCAGAAGGGATCTCGGTTTTTGATTATGAGTACCTGTGCTCAAGCCAGGGGCAGTCCCTGATAAAAAATAAAATTCTGGAAGGGAATCTGAACAGGGTAGTAATAGGTTCGTGTACTCCTTCCAAGCATGGCACTCTCTTTAGAAAGTGCATCCAGGAAACCGGATTGAATAGAGCCGGGCTTGAAATTGCAAATCTAAGGGAACAGTGCGCCTGGGTGCATCCTGACAAAACAGGAGCTACTGAAAAAGCTATTTCCCTCCTGCAGGCCAAGCTAAAACGCCTGGAACACATAGAGCCCCTGGAAGAAATAAAAGTGGATATTGCTCAGCAGGCCCTTGTTATAGGTGGGGGGATAGCAGGAATCACAGCTGCGCTGAACCTTGCAGATAATGGGATTTCCACCTTCCTTGTGGAGAAAAATTCAAGCATAGGCGGGCAGATGGCGAAAATAGGGAAGATCTTTTCCCCTGATAAGCTTGCGGAAGAGTGTGCAATGTGCTCACTCAGCCCTCTGATGAACGAAGTTGCAGCCCACCCGAAAATTACACTTTTGACCTGGACCGAAGTTGAAAGCCTGAGCGGAAGCGCAGGAAACTTTACTGTCAGGTTAAAGAAGAAGCCAAGATATGTGAAAGACAGCTGCACAGCATGCGGAAGGTGCAGCCGTGTCTGTCCTACCCCGGTTGAAGACGAGTTCAACTGCGGCTATATGGACAAAAAGGCAATTTCTCTTCGCTTCTCCCAGTCAGTCCCCAAGATCTACTGTATTGATCCCGATTATTGCCTCCAGTTAAAGGGGGAAGCCTGCGGAAAATGTGCAGATGCCTGTAAAACCGGAGCAATTGATTTTTCCCAGAAGGAAGAAATTGTTGAACTTAACGTAGGTGCAGTTGTTGTTGCCACCGGTTTTGAGGAGTATGACGTCTCCCAGAAACCCCAGTGCGGATACGGAATTTTTGAAAATGTGCTGACACAGATGGAACTTGCCCGAGTCCTCGGCATCAATGGCCCTACAAAAGGGGAACTTCTGAGGATTTCCGATTTCAGTAAAGCTTCTGCTGTTTCAACTCCTGCAAGCTGTACTTCAAGGTGCGAAAGTTCCTCTGCCCCGTCCTCTGATGCCGAAACGCCAAAAAGAATTGTCATGATCCAGTGCGTGGGCTCAAGAGACGAAAAAGAGGGCGGAAATCGTTACTGCTCAAGATACTGCTGTATGGCAGCTCTGAAACACGCAAGCCTGATTAAGAAAAAATATCCTGAAATAGAAATCACGATTTGCTATATTGATATAAGGGCTTTTGGTTTTTATGAAAACTATTACCGTGCAGTTCAGGATACCGGAGTCAAATTTGTTCGGGGAAGGCCTGCCGAAGTTGTTGAAAAGCCGGACAAGAGCCTTGTTGTAAGGGTCGAAGATACCCTTAACCAGAAAATGAGAGAACTTCCTGCTGATCTTGTTGTACTTTCCGCGGCCATGATACCTTCTCCGGGGACCAGGAAAATTGCCAGTGTGCTGAATCTGAGCCAGGATGAAAGCGGCTTTATTAAGGAAAGGCACTCCAAGCTAAAACCAGTAGACAGTTCCCTTGACGGAATCTTTGTTTGCGGTACTGCCCAGAGCCCTAAAGATGTTACAGATACCATTGCCCAGTCCGGACTTGCAGCCATAAGGGCAAGGACTTTCATTACGGACAGCCCGAAAATGCTGGATAACGAAATTGCAGCCGTCAACCAGCTGCTCTGCACGCGCTGTGGAGAATGCCTTAAATGCCCGTTCGAGGCCCTCTCCCTGAATGAGAGCGGAAGGGTTGTTCTTGACCCTCTGATCTGCACGGGCTGCGGATACTGTACCGAGCTCTGCAAGGATGGGGCCATCCAGATCGCAGGCTTTACGAAATCCCAGTTAAAAGCCGAGATGGAGGGTGTGCTCGAAGAAGGAGATGTGCTTGGCTTTGTAAATTCCGGGATTGCTTCCCTTACCTGCGATAATATAGGTAACAGTGTGCTCACATACCCTTCAAATGTTAAATTAATCAAGGTCCCTACATGCCTGGTAGTGGACAGAGAACTGGTGCTGCATGCCTTAAAACATGGGGCGTCCTCTGTCCTTTTTGTGGAAGACCCACCTGACAGCCCGAGAGCCGAGATAATATACCCTCTTACTACCAGGCACGTTGAAAAACTCAAAGAAGAACTTGGAGATTCAGGAAACCGGATCTATTTCAAAAAAACCTATGTTCCGAACACAAAAGGGCTTGCAGGAACTTTTACCCGCCTTGCCCGGGAAGGAGAGGTGATCAGATGATGCCATATGTAAATAAATACGATACCCCGGAGTGTAAAACTCTTGCAGAGACCGCAAAAAAAAGTATCCGAACCCCTGAAGCCATGGGATTGGATCGCTGTATCCAGTGCGGAGCCTGCACCGCTTCCTGTCCTGCAGCCCGGTTTACGGACTACAGCCCGCGGCAGATCGTAAAAAAGGTGCTCGAAAATGATCGTAGTGTGCTTGAATCTGAAATGATCTGGTCCTGCTTCTACTGCTATTCCTGTAATGTGCGCTGTCCCAGGAACAACAGCCCTGTAACAATCGTGCAGGTGCTCAGACAGATCGCTATCAACGAAGGAATTGGGGTTGAAAAGCTTGCCTATTTCCTTGAGATCGGAGAGTACCTTGCCGAAAACGGAGCCAGCAAGGTCCCGGGCGCTGGTGTCAAGAACATGGAAAGAGACCTTGGAGAGCGCTGGATTGGAATGAAAAGGAATCTGGAGCCCATCCGTTCTGAACTGGGGCTTAGCGCCAGGGATGTCAGGAACACCAATGGAGAAGTTCAGGCTATTCTTGAGAGCACTGGCTATTTTGAAAGGGAAAAATGGATCAAAGCAAGGATACAGGAAAAAAGAATTCACGGGTTCCTGACAACAGACCGTGTTGAAAACGAAAAAAAGAGCGGAGAGTTTGGCTTTGAAAGCGATAGAGAGTATACCGGACAGCAAGCTCTTACTGTTTAAGAGCTGCATGGTCGGGCAGGAATATCCTGGGATAGAAACGGCTACAAGTTACGTGTTTGACCGGCTCGGGGTAGATTACGGTATAAACGATGAGCAGTCCTGCTGCACGGGGATAGGGCACTACACCGATATCTTTGAAGGCCTCACAACAGCAGCTATTGCAGCCCGGAACTTTGCAATCGCCAGAAGGAGCGGGTATCCCAACATAACCTGCCTCTGTTCAACCTGTTATGCCATTAACAAGGACGCATGTGAACTCCTTAACACCAATACTGAGGTCCGGGAAAAAGTCAACTCCATCTTCAGAGAAAAGGGCTTCGACGACCTTGTCTATGAAAAGGGCGATATGGACTCCCGAACCAACTTCTATCATGCAGTCGAGATCCTCCTGAGTAAAGTCGACCAGATAAAGGAAAAGAAACAATTCGATTTCTCAGGCGTTAAAACAGCCTCTCATCATGCCTGTCACTATTATAAAGTCAAGTACCTCGATGTAGTTGGAAGCCCTGAAAACCCCCAGCTTATAGACACAATAGCTGAAGCCTGCGGGGCATCCCCTGTTCGCTGGTACGAAGACCGCACTCTTACCTGCGGAATGGGCTTTTCCCAGCTTCACCTTAACAAAAACACCTCTCTCCAGGTTACCAAAACCAAACTTGACAGCCTTCAGAGAAATGGAGTGGAGTTAATGATCCATATGTGCCCGAACTGCCATATCCAGTATGACCGCTACCAGCCTGTAATTGAAAAAGAGTTCGGGGTAAAATACGATATGGTGCATATGAATATTGCCCAGTTCGTGGCTCTTTCAATGGGAGCGGACCCCTACAAAGTATGCGGTTTCCAGACTCACTCCGTGCCTCTGGAAGGTTTTCTTGAAAAGGCCGGTATAATATAAAATCCCGTTTTAAAGTTGAACCGGTCACCTTTTTTGTTTTGATTTTTCCCAATTAATTTTTTGGCTTTGTTGAAAGTTGTTTTCTAACTTTAAAATGTATAACAAACAAATTTACCTTAGATGCGTTTATCTTAAGGCGGACTTTTTCCAGATTGAGACTGTCCGAAAAGTCAATAATGGCATGTTGTGAAAGTTATAAGTCTATAATATTAGAGTATCCGTTCCGGTTTTGCATATTGCATCTTATAAAAGTTATAACAGGTAATCACTTTTTGGATAGGCTCTAATACAGCCTCTTAGGTCGTGGGATCAGATGGGGGATAAAGGTAACTAAGCTGTACAGTAAATATATTTTCATTTTGTTCAAGCTCATTTTTTATCCTTATCGCATCTTCTTCCGGAATCCAATATGTCAGAGGTCCATCATTAAAAAGAAAACGAATATCACACCATGTAAACTTTTTCGCCCCAATATCATATTTGTCCAGTATTGCAAGAAATTTTTCGTCCTGGATCGCTTGTTCAGAGACCGGAAGAACGTAATAATCTCCTTTTCGGGTAACATCAGCAGGAGAAGATATAGTCCAATCTTTTTTATCTTCCTTCATCTCTTTTACAAGCTCGCGTCTTATGTCACTCCAATTATCTTTGTCCGCCATTATGTAATATTTTTCTGGATAATTAGTGTCATATGTCATCCTATAGTTCCGAGTCATATTGTAGTTTTGAAGAATGACTTGTACTTCTGACTCAGAAATTCCATCTTTAAATTGAATAGTCATACCAGCTACTTGCGATTCAGGATCTGGTGTTTTCGCATCCTCTACCGGCACTTTTACAAGTAACCCCCAAATCGCTACGAGAGTTAGAAAAACAATAAAAATAGCGATTTCCTTATTGATTTTGCTCATACCAACACCTCAAAAATGAAGAAGATTCGATAAACCTTATAGACTGGCTGTTTGCATAAAGGATATATAAGCAACCATTGAAACCAGAGATTTATCGAACTCCTCTAAGGAATTTTAAGACGGCCTCACATATATACGTTTAGTTTCTTGAGCACCATTGACTTCCACCGTTTGGTGACCAGATCCAATAGGCAATGGATCATTAATATATATATAATATAATCCGTAACCAGTATCTGAGTATCCATAACAAACTCTAAAATGCCCTGGAACCATACTGAAAAAAGGTCTGTTGTTGTTGATCTCAGTCTTAGCGGTCGTAAAACTCATAGTAGTACTAATAACTGTGCCACGCTGCCCTAATCCCCCCTGTTGCTGAGTATAGTAACAATAATCTTTAGCGTCGCTATCTGAGATCCCTCCATTCAGATTATTATGGTCATGCCATCCTTGAAAATCATAGATGTAATTTTGGGTCCGATATATGTTACATATGTATTTACCAATCATTTGACAACTTGCCGGACCACAGTAAACGCTATTTTCTTGTCCATATAAGGGAACAGAAAGTGATTTACTTGTGATTAATCTTGTTGCTGCATCAGTACTTAGTTTACTCATATTTTCTTCAGTGACTGAGGCATTAATATTGACCCCTTTATTAGTTGCTGCTTGCTCTATAGAGTTTGTAAGTTGGTCACTTTTTTCCCATTCCTTTAAATTGTTGTCCTTTCCATTCTTTAAAAGATGGTCATACATCGACCAAACACCAGGCTCGGTTTCAGTTGCAGGTTTATCCTCTACCCCTTCAAGGGTGTATCCATCTACAAATATCCGATACTCATCTCCTGTTGTCTTGTCTTTTACGACAGTCATCGCACCAATCTTAGGATAGCTGTATACAACCATATTGGTTGATTTGATTTTCCCATCTGGATATTCACTTTTGGTGATTTCTATTGACCTTTCCATAGCTTCGGCTGCTTTAAAGGGTTCCGGATCGAATTCAATGTTGTTTACTGATGCCCCAAGCGTTTTATCGGCACAAACGTCTATTCTACCTATTAATATATTTTCTTTATATACTGAGAATTGATAAAATAATTTCTTACTATTTATGTCGTAAAACTCTAGTGGATTGGGATCAATAAATGCCCCTGTCCAGTTTTCAAAGCCTGGTGCATCGGCTGCTATGAAACTTATCATGTTCGCATTGGCATGCTTAAAAGCTTCCTCAGCAGTTACAAAATAATCTTTTTCTTCCTGTGCACTTACTGCCGGTATTAACACCATACCAACCAGCAGTGTTGCTAAAACAAGTATACTTACTCCAATTTTATTACGGTTCATACTTTAATCTCCTCCTGTGTATCTTATAACCAGGAGGCAGAATCAGGCAAGCTAAGCCTTAAATACAGACAAAGCTAACATAACTCATGCCTTTAGGGCGTGTTTTGTGGAGTTCGGGTGGTACCTGGAAAGCACTTCTGAACTCCATAAATTCCTCTTATCTAACTCCTTATAAGTTTTCCGGCCATTCCATCGAACTATCCGTTTTTCATACCTGTTTTGGGTTTGCAATTATTCTGAATCTGCGATAGTTTGATGATCTGGCCAATAAGTATATGTATAAGCATATATCCTTGGCATATATTCAAGAGTTGATATCCAAATGTAAAAATTCACATCTATACTCATATACGAGGATCTTTGTGGACTGCTTACAGTATTACCGCAAAAGTCTCTGTGTTTGTATTTCATGTGAGCCTGTAGAGTCAGTGAATCTTCTAAACTTTGACAAGCATCTCCAAAAATTAAATCCTCTCTTTTTAGACAAATTCTGATAAAATACCGCCCGTAACCTTACCTGTGGAATGGGCTTTTCCCAGCTCCGCCTCAAAAAAGCACCTCTCTTCAGTTTACCAAAACCATACTCGACAGTCTTCAGAGAGCCGGAGTGGAGTTAATGCTCCATATGTGCCCGAACTGCCATATCCAGTATGACCGCTACCAGCCTGTTATTGAAAAAGAGTACGGGGTAAAATACGACCTGGTGCACATGAATATTGCCCAGTTCATGGCTCTTTCAATGGGCGCAGACCCCTACAAAGTATGCGGTTTCCAGACTCACTCCGTGCCTCTGGAAGGATTTTTAGAGAAGACCGGTATAATATAAAATCCCGTTTTAAAGTTGAACCGGTCATCTTTTTTATTTTGATTTTTTACTTTGATTTTTCTTTCATTTTGATTTTTTTTACTATTATTTTTTTCCATAACTTCTTGATTTTTCATTCTGATTTCCATAACTTCTGAATATTCAGATTGAATTCTCCCAGCCCTGTCCCATATCCACGAGAGGTCTCAGCTCAATGATCTCGAAGGTGGCAGTTGCGTATATCATCTTTCCCGCTTCCTCACCGGCTATTTTTGCGATCTGGCTTTTGATC
This sequence comes from Methanosarcina sp. 1.H.A.2.2, assembly GCF_000979975.1. NCBI lineage: Archaea > Methanobacteriati > Methanobacteriota > Methanomicrobia > Methanosarcinales > Methanosarcinaceae > Methanosarcina > Methanosarcina sp. 1.H.A.2.2. The sequence continues at coordinate 92,520 of NZ_JJQL01000089.1, read as the reverse complement.
ATATCAAGCATCTCGCCGGAAGTCGCAGATTCTTTCAACTTCATATAAACCCTGATCCCTTTCCATGCCATAATATCTGCTCCCGGTTCCATTATCAGGAACATTGCGTAAGGGTTTTCCTGAAGGTTTGCAAACGTGCGGTTTTTCCCTGTTGCAACTACAACGGTCTTTTCATCGGTCATCTGAGGTGAACCGAAAACAGCCGAATCTACCTTTCCGTCTTTACTCGCTGTGCTGAGAACCCCAATTCTCGGTTGCTTGTTAAAGTAGTCCATCAATTTTGACGTCATATTAAATCCCCTATCACAAACTTATTTTCTCGCTCTTCCCCTGAAATATTGAAGGAGCAGGCCGCCTGGTCCGAAAGTACTGCCCGGAAAAGAGCTTTATTACTGTGCAAGCTGCGATAAATATGAGTCGTAAGTATGCTTAAAACTTCGCTTGATTGATACGAAGTGTTTTCAAATAGGTGAAAGGAAGAAAAGGAGACAGGTGTCGGGAAAAAGGAAGGGGGAAGAAAACGGAGAAAATGGATAAAGGTCAGGAGGTTTGAGAGCTTCTTCTTGACCGGCTCGGCATGAGAAATATCTGTTTTCCAGGTTTCACAGGGTACATTTAAAAAAGAAATAAAAAAGGATTGAATTGATCATCGGTTCCTAAAAAAATGAAAAAAAAGTAAGTTACGTTTTTTAGGCGGGAATCCCCATATAAATTCTGTGAAGTTCCTCGGCGACATCCTCAGTGCTATTGTATTTCTTGTCCGGAAGCATGCCAAGTTCCTGAAGTATGTCCGGGATTGCTCCACTCTTCCTTGCTTGTTCAATAATGTCGTTCCTTTTTATAGAAAAATCTATATTTTTCAATATCTTCTGAGTTTCCACAGGAAGTTCTGCAATAAATCTGCTTTTACTTTCAGTTTCCATGATATTCCCCTTTACTTTTGTTCAGGTTCCTTTAAATTTCCTCGACATCTGCAGCGTTTGTCTACTCCTTTTCCGGAGATTATTTGTATTCCGCAGCATGTCGTTCCTGGTGTTACTATCCTTAGCGTTTAACAACATCTTCCTTCTTTGCAGGAAAATCGATATTTTTTGAAGCTTCTGAAGGAAACCTAACTTTTTTGTTAGCGTATATATCAATGATGATCTACTATTTAAATGTTAATATGTTATTATAAAATTATGTTAAAAATTAACACATTTTTGTAGTTTTGTGTCAATACATACTTTTTATTGATAATATCATATTATTTAATTGGTAAAAAAGAATTCAATCGTAATCCATTTTCTTTATAGATGGACGATCAGTCTAGAGTCCTTGAGTTTCGTCCTTGAGTTTCGTCCTTGAGTACCGTTCTTGAGTACCGTCCTTGAGTGTCTCCAATCATTGATCTATTGCGGCGGCCTCGTTATGTCCAGGGCTTTAAAAACTTATACTCAGGGGCTCAGGGTTCAGAGAAAGGAATAAATGAAAAAAAAGAGAAAGAAAGCCGCGGAGGTTTCAGCCCCATGGCAGATTACTTCAGTTTAATTGAGGCTTTTTGATGCTGTTTCTTAAAACCCGACTGTGGTGTTATCAAGCTCAGCTGTCATATTTTTATCCGAGCCGACTTTGATAAGCCAGACATCAGAGACCATCCCATACGAGGAAGTGCGTCCTGCGAGTATGTATTCTCCCTCACGGGTTTCCTGGGCAAAAGCTGCGGAATCGTCATCCTGACCTCCAAAGTTCATCTCCCATTCTTTCTGCCCTTCGGAATCGGTTTTCATCAGCCAGGCCTGGGTATTGTTATAATCACTGCTCGGCTGGGTGATGCCTGCAAGTAAAAAGCCTTTATCTGTGGTTTTCCGAACCGAATAGAAATTATCTGTATACGGGCCTCCAAAGGTCTTATTCCACTGTTCAGTCCCGTTTGAATCTGTTTTTATCATCCAGCCGTCAGTTCTCCCGGTCCCGAAGGATTCCGTAGTTCCTGCCAGTATGTATCCTCCGTCCTCGAGCTCCTGGACAGAGTATGCATAATCATAGCTTTCCCCGCCAAAGGTTTTGTTCCATTCTTCTGTTCCGTTGGAGTCGGTTTTAATCAGCCAGGCTTCATTTTCGCCTGCTGAGGAGTTGGTGAACCCTGATATTACGTATCCTCCGTCTTTGCTCTGGTTGACAGAAGATGCGTAGTCCTCATTTATTCCTCCAAAGGTCTTATTCCACTGTTCGGTCCCGTTGGAGTCAGTTTTAATCAGCCAGGCATCAGATGCTCCTGCCCCGAAAGATTCCGTATATCCGGCGAGTAAGTATCCTCCATCGATGGCCTTCTCGACCGAAAATATAAGGTCTGTTTTATTCCCGCCAAAAGTAAAATTCCATTCTTCTGTTCCGTTGGAGTCTGTTTTAATCAGCCAGGCATCCGGGTCTCTTGAATCCGGGTCTCTTGAATCTATTTCTTCCCCCTTTTCAAGATAGCCTGCAAGTACGTATCCTCCATCTGCCGTTTGCTGGACCGAGTATGCACAATCATATGCAGGGCCCCCAAAAGTCCTGCTCCATTCTTCAATTCCATCCGGGTTTAATTTCATCAGGAGGGCATCAGCGTTAGCTTCATCATAATTAACCACGGTCTCTCCTGCCAGTATGTATCCTCCGTCCTGAGTCTGCCTGACAGAATTTCCGCAGTCATATTCGATGTTCCCAAAAGTTCTGTTCCACTGCTCTGCCGGAATGGCCCCGGCTGATGAGGCACTCCCCGCAAGCAAAAGTAAGGATAAAAAACAAACAGCAAATGAAATATATTTAACTCTCATCTTAATTTTCCCCCGCGTTAAACTTCACTAATATATTCTTCTATCTATAATCTAACGTTAGTATATTAAACTAACTCTTAATAAATTAATTTCTTAACTAATGTGCCATACGGCTACCATACTGTGGTATAATTTTTCGACTTCTACCTTGCGAACAAAATGTCCTGAACCATGCCTGTCTCTAGAAAAATATTTTACAACCCTCTTCCTCTAATAGAACTTTTAGCCCACAAATCCATTAAGTATATATATTTCGTTATAGTGAGTTCTGAAACCTTAATTCTTCAGCGTACATTTCATTCATTATCACTTTATTCTCGGAAAGGAGGCTTACTTTTGGGAACAATCAGCGAAAAAATATTTTCCCGGACCGCGGGAACCGAGGCAAAGGCTAACGATTTTGTGCTTGCAGATGTGGATTATGCAATGGCGCATGATGGCACGTCGGTGCTTGCAGTAAATGCTTTTAAGGAAATGGAGCTGGAAAAGGTCTGGGACCCTTCAAGGATCGTAATTCCTTTTGATCATATCGCACCTGCGAATACTGAGACTTCAGCTACCCTGCAGAAGGAGATCAGGGAATGGATAAAGGAGCAGCGAATACCTAACTTCTATGAGGTTGGAGAAGGGGTCTGTCACCAGGTCCTTCCTGAAAACGGCTTTGCAATGCCCGGAAAGCTGATTGTTGGGGCTGACTCGCATTCCTGCACTTACGGGGCTTTCGGGGCTTTTGCAACAGGGGTAGGGGCTACCGACATGGCTGAAATCTTTGCTACGGGAAAGCTCTGGTTTAAGGTTCCGGAAAGCTTCAGGATGACTGTTGAAGGCAGCCTTCAGAAAGGCGTCTACGCAAAGGACCTTACTCTTTACCTGGTCGGAAAGACCGGGATTGCCGGGGCAACCTACAAAGCAGTTGAGTTTTACGGGCAGGCGATCAGCGAACTTTCGGTTGCTGGCAGGATGACTCTCTGTAATATGGCAATTGAGATGGGGGCAAAGACCGGCATTGTCCCACCGGACAAAAAGACCTTCGATTTCCTGAAAAACAGGGCAGTTGCGCCTTATGAGCCCGTCTATGCCGACTCTGATGCTGCTTATCTGAAAGAGTTCACATACGATGCCGGAGATATCGAACCTCAGGTTGCCTGCCCGCATCAGGTGGATAATGTAAAGCCCGTAGGAGAGGTTGAAGGCACTCACATAGACCAGGTCTTTATCGGGACGTGCACGAACGGAAGGCTTGAAGACCTTGAGGTAGCAGCAGCAGTCCTGAAAGGAAAAAAGGTTGCAGTCAGGACAATTGTGATTCCTGCCTCCCGCACTACCCTTCTTGCAGCAATAGAAAACGGGACCATGGAAACACTGCTGAAAGCCGGTGTGACCCCTGCAACCCCTGGCTGCGGGCCCTGTCTCGGCGCTCATCAGGGCGTGCTCGGGGAAGGAGAGGTCTGCGTTTCAACCGCAAACAGGAACTTCAAAGGGAGGATGGGAAAAGACGGTTTCATCTACCTTGCATCCCCTGCAACCGCAGCAGCCTCGGCACTGACAGGTGAAATAACTGATCCGAGGACAGTTTGAAAACCGACATTCTTTTCTTTTTTCCTTTTCTTCTTTTTTATTTTTTATTTTCTTTCTCTTTATTTTTATTTTCGGTTTCATTTTCCGTATTAACAATGTGAAAATTCATCTTAAATCCACCTAAAATTTATACCATGAATTCTATACTCTTAAAAAGGAGGGAATAGCTATGACAGAAGAACTTAATCACGATAACCTTTCACATTTGATTGAGCACTGGATCGAGCATAACGATAGCCATATAAAGAGTTTTAGAGAATGGGCCCAGAAAGCCAAAAAAGACGGTTTTCTCGAAGCCTCTGAAGATATCCTTGAGGCTGCCAGCAAAGTTGAGGAAGCAAATAAACTCCTTGACAAAGCAAGGGAAGGGCTTTTCCATCTCCACAGCCACAAATAACTGTAATGGATAAATGCCCATAACTAACTCTTAATTATTTATGTGTCGGGCTTGTGCCTGTCACCTTTTTTCTTTTCTTTTCTTTTTACTTTGTCTCTGTCTTATTGGCTTTAGTCTGTCTCTATCTTACTGGCTTTAGTTTGTCTCTGTCTTACTGGCCATATTTTCTCACTAATTTACCCTGCATGTTCTGCCCGGGCCAGGAGAGCCCTTACATTTTTTAAATCCGTAATTAGCTCTCCCACTTCCTGTTCTTCCAGATATTTCATAAAACCCTGCTCTTCTTCAGGGTTCAGGTCCTCACTATTCAGCAGCTCTTCAATCAGGCTATCTCCAAAAAGACTGGCTGTAGGGCCATTTTTACTTTCAGGCTTGCTTTTCTCAATGGAACTTTCGCCGGAATTCCCACTGGAAACTTTATTTTCGTTCACTTCCTCTATTGAGAAAAGATCTGTGGTTTTTATTTTTTCTGCATTCTCCACAAAAGCCTTTCCCTCTTTTTTTTCTCCGGCTCCGCTTTTTGGGTCTGCTTCTTCGGCATCACTTTCTCTAATATTTTTGCGAGTGTTGGGTATTATATCTTCAGATATTTTTCCTTCAGGTTTTTTATCTTCAGGTTTTTTATCATCAGATTTTTCGTCTATTCCTTTAACCTCTATCTCCATTCCACTAACTTTTACCTCTGTCAATCCGGCATCTTTCGCATTCAAAGAATCGTTTTTGACTTCCAGAGGGCCGGATGTTTTTACACGTACTTTTCTGGGGAGCGGGGGGAAAATTTCTTCCCGCCAGGGAAATTCTGATATTTCCGGTATTTCTTCGTTTTTTTCTTTTTCTGCTTTCCGGATCAGATCAATGCGGGCTTCAATCTCTTTTTTTTCTTTTATTAGCTTTATTATTTTTTTCTTAACCTGGTCTCTACTTTTTGTCAAATCCTCCATATCTTCAAGATTTACATCAGCTGTTTTCGGCTTGAGTATTAAATCCTTTAAGCTACTCACTCTCAGGCCCTTTAATCCGCCTATCTTTATATCTGTTAAACTGTTCATCCAATTACCTCCCACAAAACCTGATTTATTCTGGTTTCAAAATTTTCTTCCGACACCTTTCTTTATGACTCAACTGAAAACATCTTTTTCAACTGAAAATATCTTTCATATCTCAAATGTGAATACCCTCGATACGACCGGAGGGATGAGAATCATACAAAGCCCTGAAATTCCGGACATCAGGCCCCCATAGAAAAAAAGTTTATAATTTCCTCCGCCCTCCACAATCTTTACTACGAGAGTGTTTGAAATCGTAAGAATAATTATCACGGAAAAAGTTAATTTGTAGAGTATGGGTAAACTTTCGGTTACATTGAACATGCTCATTCCTATTCCGGACATCCCATTCATTCCCCCTTCCATGGACATGTAAGATTCACTCATCTCGGAGACGAGCCCACTGAATTTGGAAATTATCTCCAGTACAAAGATCAGAAGCCCAACCATTACAGCATGCAGGATTATTGCAAGCCCCTTGAAGCCGGAACTGACCAGCTGCCGTTTCATTCTCAGGAGGACAATTGCCAGGCTTGAGCTTGAAACTATGTCCCCTATCTCAGCCGGATCTCCTCCCAGTTCGACTGCGTCGGTAAAGATCCTTGAGCACCTGTTGATCAGCTCGGAGCCTGTTTCCCCTATGAATTTATCCCAGCAAAGCCTGGACTTAAGCCCCATAGAAAGGCCCATGTGCAGCTCTTCAACTCCGGGCTTGAGACAGCCGATAGTTTCCATGTCAAGGTTTTCCATTGCACTCCTTATAGTGATTCCCGTTGTTCCTGCAAGGGTCCCCAACGTTTTTACAAAAGCAGGAAAACTGCTGTCTCTTTCACTGATTTTCCGGTCGTCAATTATAGCAAGGACGCCTATCGGAAGCGTAAAGAAGGTCACTCCCAGCAGGATAAATTCCGGCCTTGTCCCGAGCAAAATGAGAGCAATAAGAGAAACCGCACCGAGGGGGAGCAGAACCCGGCTCAGAAACCTGATTTGCTCCTGTTCCTTTGATTTACGGCCAAGGGCATGTACCTTTTTTTCGGCAGGAGCTGACTTGTATATAATGTAAAGGGCAAGCCCGCATATGGTAAGAGTTAATAATACAATCAGGAATGCAATTGTTTCTATATTTGCTATATTATAGATCATGACCGAAACAAGGATTATGGTAACAACGAGGTTTACGGATACCATCAGGGCAGTATAGCCGTCAGTCCATTTTTTCAGGGATTCAACACATCTCTCGTACTCATTAGAGTAGATCTCCTCCCTTGTGATTTTCTCCTGTTTCAGAAAGTTTTTCTCAGGCTCTCCGGAAGAGAGGATATTTGCCATTCTGCCAAATAGTTTTGAAAGGTAGGCATCCTTCAATTTTTGAGAAATATACTTGCAGGCTTTTGCATACTCATAGCCCCATTTTGAGGCAAGGATATAGATCTGTTTAAAGTATTTCGAAGCTTCATATTCCTTCTGTCGCCCTGCATAATCAAAGATCCTGTTCCTTTCGATATCCGCAGTTGAAATCGCAGCCATATATGTTAGCAGAAAGAGCATATCATCATTGACTCTATCAACAACTTTAGTGTTTTTCAGTTTTCTGGCGAGGTTAAAGTATCCTTCCATTCCCTGTTTTGCAGCATTCAGTTTTAAGTTCGGAACTATCTGCACGAAAGTCATGATGTTAGCCCCGCCTCCTCAAGCCGGATCAGGGTGTTGAACAGGTCGTAAAAATTGGTAATCTTTGCCTGGTGGATCTTCCTGAGTATTTTTGCCCTTCTGTCAAGTTCCGAATAAATTTTTCTAACCTGGTTTTCAGGAATCCCCATGCGTGGGGCAATTCTATGTTCCAGCAGATAAGAGTTGTTTTTTCCGGTGAACTTGAATGTATCCGTAACAGGGTCCCATTTGAAGATGTCCATAAAATTAAAAGACTGGCTCTCTGAATCGTAGCCTACGATTTCGTTTATGCTCAGGATTCTCCTTCCAAGCCCTTTTCCCGGAACGTTTACAGCACTCTGGATAATAACCACATTCAGGTTATCCACATAATTTCTGGGGACATTTATCGGGTCGCCTGTCAGTCTCTGGATCAGTTTCTCAACTGAAGCTGCATGGAACGTGGACATTACAGGGTGTCCGGTCTGCATTGCCTGAAAAGCGATATTTCCTTCAACCCCACGGATTTCTCCTATCATAATCTCATTCGGACGCTGGCGCAGGGCTGCCTTTAACAGGTCAAACATAGAGATATCAGACCCGCTGTCCTCCCTTGTACTCCTTGTAACCTCCCGGGTCCAGTTCTTATGGGGGACCTGCAGTTCCGGGGTGTCTTCAATAGAGACGATTTTGGACTCAGGTGGAAGAAAAGTAGTCACTGCATTCATCATTGTGGTCTTTCCGGAGGCTGTTTCCCCTGAAACGAAGCAGTTCATTCCTGCCCTGAGCATCATCCACATGTATGCAGCCATTGTGTAGTCAATTGTCCCGAACTCGATAAGTTCGAGGATTGAAATAGGGGTTCCCATAAATTTCCTGATGGTAAAATTGCTCCCCTGCTTTGACACATCTTCTCCGAACACGATATTAATCCTTGACCCGTCCGGAAGAGCAGTATCGACTATCGGGTCCCTGTAGGTAATTGGCTTTCCTACTTTTTCGGACATCTGTATGACAAAAGAATTGAGTTCTTCGTTTTCCTCAAACGAGATTGTTGTTTTAAGAGATGAGAACACCTTATGCTCAACAAAGATCCTGCCAAGCCCGCTGCAGCTGATGTCTTCTATATTTGAGTCGAGAAGTAAAGGTTCGAGCACTCCCATCCCCACCTTGTCCCTTAGCATCAGGTATTTGATTGCACTGAATTCCTCGGGTGTTAAGGAAATTTTCTGCAGTTTTCTTATCTTGAATGCTTTACCGGCTTCCTTCAGGTTTCCAAGAATTCCGGATTTTTCGTTTTTTTCGCTGTTATTCCCCTCTCTAAGGGAAGTTTTTTCCTTATCTGAAACTTTTTTCTTTCCCCTGCTTTTTCCTTCCTCTACCCCCGATTTTTCCTTTAAATCCTCTCTTACTTCACAGATTTTTTCAAGAGCTTTCTCGAGGAGCTTCTTTTTTTCTTCAGGATCTTTTGTGGTGATATCCTGATCATATATCACGTCAATGAGTAACTTCTCAACTTCCTCTAGTTTGCTGTCCAGTTTCTGGAAAAGGCAGGGCTCTATGGGAATGTAATAGTTTCTTACGTCTTCTTTATCCGGATATATATGAACGGCAAGCCCTTTTCCTGTAGGATAGATCAGGTTAGGGCGTTTGATGCTTTTCATGGATCTCGAAATTCTTGGATAAAATTCCGGAAATCCTATTTCTTCCGTCGGGAGCCTGCAGACATAATCAAGGATATGATGGTTTTCTTCTCTGCCAACGAACTCCTGCATTTCTAAAGAAAGGCTGGAGTACATCTCTTCTCTGGAACGCCCCCCATTCTCCGGAGAAGGCAACGGATCAAAAGGCAGAGCTTCCATCTTGAATCCTCATTCGGGTTTTTTCTCCGATTGCCATCTTTCCGGCTTTTTTTTCTGATTGCCATCTTTCCGGCTTTTTCTTTTTTCAGGCTTTAACCTTTGAAACCGGAATGATCTTCAGTCCAAACTCACTGTCCACATTAAAACTCACCATATTTCCGGTAATTTTCCTGGCCCCCCTCAGTTTCTGGATTTCCATAGTTTTTACTCTCTGGTCCCCAACCTGCTCTATCCTGAGTTCAAGGCAGGCACTGCAAACTGACCTTAGCCTGTAAAGCACCACCTGGGAAAATGCATACCCGTGCACACTAATGAGAATGGTCTTTCCCCTGTCACACAGCTTTACGCATTCAGTAAAGAAGTTTAACACTGCATTTTCCGAAGCGTTCACCGCAAAGATCGTCAGGGAATCTATAAGGATCAGTTCTTCTTCGCATTTTTTTATACATTCCAGAAGTACCTGAAGCAGGCTCTCGCTCAACTGGGGATTTTCCTCAACATAGCTTGCATTAATCTCAAATATTTTTGATCTCCCTATTATGAAATATTCCGAAATCCCGAGCTTCAGGCTCTCCATCTGGTTTAGAAGTTCTTTTGAGGTCTTTTCCGTTGTTAAAGCAAGAACTCTTTTATCCTGGTTCAGGGCTCCCCACATTATTTGCTGTAGTAAAATAGACTTCCCACTATCGTTTCCTCCTTCTAGAAGGCAAAGTGAACCTACAGGAACTCCTCCCTCCAGTTTCCTGTCGATTTCCATGTTTCCGGTAGATATGAACTCCAGTAATGCTTTTTCTTCCTCTTTCAGGTCGCTGAATATTTCTTCATCGAGCGACTCTTTTTCAAACAGTGCTCCCTCATCCTTACTTCCTTCCATTTCTCTCCCCCCCTTCTCCGGGATTTCCCCACAAATCCCTGAATTCTTGTAGCATCCTGATCCATTTGTTCCGGTTTATTTGCTTATCAGGATCTTCCTTGATACGTAATTATCCACTGAATATTATCCACTGAATATTATCCACTGAAATATTACTCACTGAAATACCGTGAAGCCTTTATCCCATTGGGGGCAGCTACCAGAAGCCAGTTTGCGCTGGAGTTCCCAGGTGGGTCTGAGGGATCCAGCCTGACCTGCAGTTTCATTTTCTCTCCCGGGTCAAAGACTCCCGGGTTTATCAGGTCAGGAACAATATCCATTTTTGTCCACTTCCACCTGTCCTCTGAAATAATTTCGCTTTCCTGGTAGGGAATCCAGACAGTCTTCATGTCACCTGATTCATTTTGATAGGTAACGATCACGTCCATGTAAGCGAAGTCCCCGAGTTTTGTCGAGCCTGTGTTCTGCAGGAAGACCGAAATATTTGCCGTGTCAATGGAGGCATCTGTAACCTCGATTTCTGTTTTTAACATCTCGTTCTTATTTTCCTGCATCTCAATGACTGAATTAGCGAGTCCGTCTGCCATGTAGAACCCTCCCTTCGAGCAGACATACGATGCCAGGAGGATGGTTGCAACCGAGATCATTGCTGCAATTATTGACCCGAACCCCATTATTACACCGTGAAATAGGCCTCTTCGGAAACCCCGTTGTATGTACTGAACTTGATGAAGTATTTCTTTCCGCTCACAGGCAAATCTACAGGTTTAATTTTTATGCGTAGAGTCTCCCCTTTATCCCAGTTCTCGTCCCCATTCTGTTCGATCAGGTAGCTCCACCCCGGAGTCATACTTCCGTTTTCATCATAGGGTATGCGCTCAAAGTTTCCTGCCTCTCCAAAAAAGAGGTCAGAATCGGGGATTATACCTGAAGATATTTCCTTGCATCCCACATTCTTTATCCATACATGAATCTCGGTACCTTCAGCCCCAGTTGTTTCATGCAGGATTTCTATATCTGTCAGGATCTGGTCTCCCATAGAGTCCGAACGGCTCATTATCGGGTCTCCTGCAGAGATGACCGAGGGGTACACGGCTGAAGCAAACCCAAATGCACAGATAACGGATGCTATTGTTAGAATCGCAGAGCTTATCGATTCCCCACTCATTTTTCGACCCCCGCTTTACTTTCCAGTTTTTTCAAACCGGATAAATTGATGTTTATTTGATGTTGATTTCTAATTAAGCAGTTTATCAAACTGGTTAATGTATTATGATATTGAGTTACATCAAATGTTATACTGTCAAATGATACTGTTAATGATGTCAAATGATACTGTTAATGATGTCAAATGATGCTGTTAATGATGTCAAATGATGCTGTTAATGAAGGTGATATTGTTTCAGATTATCTGGAAGCAGTTAGTTTCAACTTCTCAGTTTCAAATTCAGTTGAAGACAAGTCTTTCTTTCTTCTCTTTTTCTTTCTCTTTCCAGCCTGAGGAGGTTTCATAAAGCGGTGGAATATTCTTTCTGAAATCTTCCGGGCTCAGGATTGCGCTTAACTGCGAAAGCACCATGATGTTGTCCTTCATGCTAATCCTGTCTTCTTCTGCGGGCTCTTCGATTGAAAGATTTGCAATGTTTTCAATAATCCCTTTTGTTTCTTCAGGGAGCTGTCCGGTAATAGCATAGAGGTTCAGCAGTCCTTCGAGGTTGCTGTGTCCTATTGTTCTGACAGCATAATCCACCCACCGCATAAGCTCGACAAGCATGAATGTGTCAATTTTTCTGAATTTTTCAGGTTCAGGCCTGTTCATTTCTTTTATCGGGATATTCTGTACAGGATTTTCCTGGCTGGACCTGGCGGATTTCAAGAAGCTTTCATTGTTTTTTACACTTTGATCCCCTAAATCCGAAACTTCTTCATTGGGCTTGAGTCCGTTTTCTCCATTGCCAGTCTCAGTTAACTGGTTATCTACTGCCTCCCCTTTTTCCGGCACCTCAATCTTCAGTGCTTCAAGGCTCGGGATGCTGCAGAAAGGATTTTCATTTTTATTCACCAGGTCCCTTATGTCCACGAGTAACTCCTTAATCTCCCCTTTCATTATTTTCAGTTCGGTTTCTATTTCGTTTACTCTTTTGTCCAGTTCCATACTGACCACCTGAAAACGAAGATAAATTTTCCCGTTTTCGTAACAGTAAAAGAAGGGGAAGTATCCCCTAAAGATTTAGGGGTTACCTCAGGTTCATTACAGCATCTATCTGTGGAGGCGTAATTCTGGTGACAGGCACGATTGCACCGACACTCGGTTTCAGTTCAATCCTGAACTCTCTGTTAACCACTTGAGTTGCAGTTCCCCCGTTCAGCATTGAGCCTTCTGGGACAATGATGGTGAGTTGCACTTTTTCGTGATGTTCCAGCAAATTATCTCCGTCGCTTGCCCCGATGAAGGTCGATGTCCAACTTACGTCCGGAACATAGGTCGCGTTGTCAGTGTAGGATACAATCATCAATCCTGAAGTATTGGTTGCTCCTATATCCACCGGGGACTGGCCTGCTGTGAGTTGAAGGGTAACAGTTAGGTTTTCTACCGCCCCAGGGGCAGTAATACTACCTTTTGCGATCACATCGCCTGCAAGCTCAACGGAAGAAGTAGTCTGTTTGACACCCTCGTCAATGGTTTTCTTGGCGGTATCGGAGGTGGTAAACCCGGCCCCAAGAACTACATAGGAGAATACTGCTGCCACCACTACGAAAGCGGTCAGCACTATTGCGGATTCCAGCCCTGTAAAGGCTTTCTCATCTTTCCTGAATATGCTAAAAATCCCTTTCATTCTGTTTTCACTCCATACTTTATTTCCCTATGAAAAGTATATAGAAAAGTCAAAAGGCTCCATTCCCCAGCGCCCGATATTCTACATTTCTTATTGTAATTTGTTATAGTAGCTATCTGCTCAGGAGCTGATACTTATGGTTCCCAGTTAACTGACCCCCCATACACATACTTATAATTTTACAACAGATACTATTCCCCTTCTAATTTATTAACTTTTGCCAATAAATTATACAGTTTTTATATTAGTGTCTATTTAAATTTTTGAGGTTATTTAGAGAATCACAGATATTCGGGCAGAGTATTTTGAGGTAAAAATTAGAATATCGGACTGAGTTTCAATACTTAATCGAAAGATTCCCAGACTGAGTTTAAATGATTTGATGTAAAGAATCTCATACTGATTTTATATCCTAAAAAGAAAGTAAGTGAGGTTTTTTAATAAAATTTCTCAATCTCGCGCTTCACGTCTTCGATTGAAAACTTTTGCCTCACAAGGGGCTCTTTATGAATTGTCGGCACCATTTCTTCCAGTGTTTTCTTATCGTTTTTGTAAAATATGCCGTTAGGGATTTTGTCTCCCCATTCAAGAGACCTTTCGAAAGCTTTTATGCGGTTGTAAGGGTCATAGTTATCTTCGAGTTTGTAAACTCTGTCCCGGTACCACTTGAAGGTATTCACTTTATTAAAAGTGACACAGGGCTGAAGAATATCAAGCAGAGAAAAGCCTTTGTGTGTTATGGCAGCTTTCATCAGCTCTTTTAAGTGCTCCCGGTCTCCTGCAAAACCTCTGGCTACAAAGCTGCAGTCAAGGGAGATTGCCATAGCAAGAGGGTTCAGGGGCTCAGCAGGGACCCCGTAAGGCTGGATTTTTGTGTGAGTTCCCCTGGCTGTTGTAGGCGAGGCCTGCCCTTTGGTAAGCCCATAGATCTGGTTGTCGTGCACTAAAAGGGTGATATTCGGGTTTTTGCGGATAGCATGAAGGAAATGGTTTCCTCCTTCCCCGTAACAGTCTCCGTCCCCGGCAACTGCAATCACGTGCAGGGAATAGTTGGCAAGTTTTGCAGCCGTGACAACAGGCAGGGTCCTTCCGTGCAGCCCGTTGAAGGTGTGGCACTTCATGTAGTGGGGCAGTTTTCCACTCTGGCCTATTCCCGAAACCAGCAGGACTTCCCACGGTTCGATCCCAAGTTCAACAAGTGCCTGCTTGAGGGTTGAGAGAATCTGGAAGTTTCCACATCCGGGACACCAGGCAGGGACCTGGCCTTCATAATCTTCAGAGGTAGGCATCTACTTCCTCCTTCAGGTTCTCAATGGTAAACGGCCTTCCATCGAACTTTAAGATCTGATGGGTAAATTCAAATCCCGTTTCGGCTCTTATAAGCTTTGCAAACTGGCCCGTGGCATTATTTTCTATGGAGATGGCAAGCTTTGCATTTTCGAGAAGCTCAATGTAATCGAATCTGTCCCGTTCGGGGAGTGGGTAGACCTGGCTGAAATGCATCATGGCAATCTTCCTGTCTTTTGAGAGGATATCCACCATCTCTTTAATCACACCGTAAGTCGAGCCATGTCCCAGAAGCACTATTTCAGGAGAAGGGTCTCCGTACAGCAACGGAGCTTCGATTTCTGATTTTATAAGCGGCAGTTTTTTTTGCAGTCTTTTCCGGGTCATTTTGATGCGGGTTTCGGCGTTCTCTATAATGTGCCCTTCTTCATCATGTTCGTCGCTGTCAGCTACGACAAGGTGCTCTCCAGATTCTCCGGGAACTGCAAGTAGGGAAATCCCCGTATCCGAGTATTTGTAGCGTTTGTACTCCTCTACCTCTTCCAGGTCTTTTTCCCTCAAACGATAATCATTGTAGATCAAGTGCTCGAAATCGAAGTTTTCAAAGGTCCACTCGGAATCCCCCAGGTACTGGTCGGACTGGATAAATACGGGGATCTGGTACTTCTCTGCAAGTTCAAAAGCCCTGTTAGTGAGGTAAAAAGCCTGTTTTGGGGTCCCCGGCTCAAAGATTACCCTTGGAAACTCTCCGTGCCCTGCGTACAAAATGAAAAGCAGATCCGCCTGTTCGGTGCGTGTGGGTAAACCCGTAGCTGGCCCCGGACGCTGCACTTCGGCGATCACAATCGGGGTTTCGGTTATCCCTGCCAGGGAGAGGCCTTCTCCCATAAGGGCAAACCCTCCTCCCGAACTTCCGGTCATTGCCCTCACGCCTGCAAAAGAGGCTCCTATTGCCATGTTAATGGCTGCAATTTCGTCTTCAGCCTGTTCTACAACAAGGCCATATTCTTCTGCTTTTGAGGCAAGGTAATTCAGAATCCCTGTTGAAGGCGTCATGGGATATGCAGAATAAAATTTGCAGCCGGATATGAGAGCTCCCATCCCGATTGCCTGAAGTCCGTCTATAAGCAGAAGTTTTTTTTCTTCCGGCTCCCGGATTTTAACGGTCTCGCAGCGGGAACAGTTTGAGATGACGTAATTGTACCCTGCCTCGGCACAGGCTACGTTTTTCTCAATTACCTCTTCTCCTTTTTTCTTGAAAGTGCTTTTCAGGATTTCTGTCAGGGTCTTGAGCCCGAGGTCCAGCAGGCCAAGCACTGCCCCGATTGCTACGGTATTTGCCATGATACTGCTTTTTCCGACCTCAAGGGCGATTTTTTTGAAGGGAACGTCTATAAACTCAGGCCCTTCAAATTTCTTCTTGATAGTCCTGGAGTCATAAAGGATAAAACCATCGTCCCTTACGCTTTTTTTGTGAATTTCGATCGTGTTCAGGTCAAGGGCGAGAAGAATATCGACCATATCCCTGGAGGCTGATACCTCCTGGTCGGAAAAACGGATCTGGTAAAAGTTGTGCCCGCCGCGGATCCTGGACATATAGTCCTGGTGCGTGAATACCTGGTATCCTGTTCTGGAAAAGATCTTTGCAAGGGCTCCTCCTATCGTTTGTAGCCCCTGCCCGGCTTCTCCTCCTACTCGAAGTGTATAGTCCAGAAATTAAACCCCCTTAATTTCTTTCCTTTTTTGTATCTGTCCGGACAGATTTACAGTTTGAAAGCTCAGCGTTCCTTAATTTAAGTAGGTATTGAGAATTTTCAATTTAAACAACTCAGTTTGTTATCTATTATTATCTCAGGTTTATACTGACTAAAATACTGACTAAATATTTTAAATAGATCACGCCGGAACAAGGCTTGTATATTATTCGAAAACTTATACAAAATAATAAATTCTAACACTTTAATTCTATCCGGCTATTCCTTATCTTTTCTTTTCTCAGTCCCCTAAGGTTGTATTATAATTAAACCTTATATACTCTGCTATACTCTTGCCTCCACGCCTGATCTAATATGGAAAAAGTCAATACTAAAAAGATGTGATATACTGCTAAGTAAAAAGTGATTTCAAGTACCTGGAAGAAGTTCACATATCCAGAGGGACAGTATAGGGACAGTATAGGGACAGTACAGGGACAGTACAGGGATAGTACAGGGACAGTATAGGGACAGTACAGGGACAGTCATACATTGGGGAAATAAGGAAAGAACCGATACTCTTCTGGAACTGTGACGCAAAATTATTCGTGAACTCCGGGATGTAAAGAAGAAAGTACAGGTAAGGCGGTTTGCAAGGAGAATCAGTTAAAATGGCAATTATAGAGGCAGTAAAAAATTTTTTTATTAAAGGTAGGGGCGTTTTACTGGGGTTTCCCCTGATCTTCCTGGGAGCTGTTTTGTTTACGGTTCACAAAATCCTGGGCCTGGTTACAGTGACTATTGGGATCGTTTTTCTCACGATGAGTGATTATGTTATTGAAAACGAAGAGGAAAGTGAAGATGAAGTAATCGGGAGAGAACTGCCCGGGGCAAAGGTCGATGAAAATGAGATTGGTGGAGATAATCGACAGGAGTGAGATACACAAAAGTGAATAAAAGATGAAAATACGGTAATTGTCCCGGCTGGAAAAACTCAGATATTCAATTTTTTAAAACAGGTAAAGTAGCTTCCCCAAAAGAATACAGCCTATCAAAACAATCCCCAGTATAAGTATATCCGACTGAAGTACAGTGTATAATATAAAAAAACAAATTATTGAAGTGACCGCACAGGCCAGAATATCCACTGGATTGCTCATGCCTGCCTCCGTATCAAGTTTATAAATTCACATCATGATAAGCATTTCTACTTTGAATAAAAATTTAATAATATTCTAAAGTATAATATTTCGGAAATAACTCTTTAACCAAAAATAGTTGAAATGCTTAATCGTGACCTGAATTACTTAAAAGGTCACCTGAGTTTTGAAAAGTAGCCTGAAGACCTTAAGAAGTAACCTGAATCTCTAAAGCGGTAAGCAAAACGAAAAATGTAACTCCCCTCCCTGCTGCTTTCATTAAGGAAGGGGATTTCTTGCTTTAGTGCAGAGTCAGAGTATGTTTTTATTTTTCCGAGCGGATCGGACTAAGTTTTCCCTATCGGACTAAGTTTTTCTCTGTATCTTTCATTTCGCAGCTTTAGAATTTTCCACGACCGAGCTGGGCATGTGCGCGGGCGAGGTGTCCGGCAGCCTGTGCTCCTATAAGGGAAATTTCTCCTGCAAGTACGGCAGAGGCTACAATCTCTGCAAACTTTCTGGAATTTATCCCGGGGACATCTCCTGCTCCTGCCACGCCAAGTATGTTCAGGCAATCTCTCTGGGTTCCAAGGCCAGTGCCTCCTCCGACTGTACCTACAGGAAGGGCTGGCAGGGTGACTGAACAGTGAATCTCCCCATATTTTGTAAGTTCCATACTCGTAATTGCGGTGCTGCCTTCGACAACATGGGCCGCATCCTGCCCGCAGGCAAGGTAAACGGCAGCGATAATGTTTGCAGCATGGGCATTAAATCCCATGGCTCCTGCTCTTGCCGAACCAAGCAGGTTTTTACTGTAATTTACTTCAAACATTGAGTCTGGAGTACACTTGAGGGTTTTTTCGACTACCTCTTCAGGAATGGTTACTTCGGCAACTACAGTCTTTCCTCTCCCAAGAATGGTACTTATGGATGCAGGTTTTTTGTCAGTGCACATATTTCCCGAAAGGGTAACAGGATGTGCGCCAAACTCGTCTTCTATGAGGTGCATCACCGCATCTGTGGCTATGGTTGCCATATTCATGCCCATTGCATCTTTTGTGTCATAGGAAAACCTGAGATAAACATACGTTCCGGTCACGAAGGGCTTTACAGAGAGCAGTTTTCCAAATCTGGTCGTCTTTTCAGCAACTTCTTTCATCTGCTCAAAAATTTCAGGACGCTTCACCCAATCATAAAATTTTTTGGTTCTGTCGAGGCTCTCAAGCTTAAAGACTGGTGCCCTGGTCATTTCATCTTCAAAAACTCTGACATTTGCCCCACCTGACTTTGTGATGGCTGAACAGCCGCGGTTTACACTGGCAACAAGGGCACCTTCCGTTGTAGCCAGAGGTATATAGTATTCAGCGTCCGCATATTCTCCGTTTACCTTCAGAAGTCCGGCAACCCCAAGAGGAATCTGAACTACCCCTATCATGTTTTCAATATTCTTCTTTGTTACAGTTTCCACGTCTAAAGAGAAGTTCTGGATGTGTTCAAATTCGAGTTTTGCGTACTCCTGAATGGCAAGTCTCCGGATTTTTACGGCTGTTAACGGGTCTGCAAACTCTTCAATCTTACGAAAGGCTATATCTCCGTCGAGAACCTTCTGTAAAAGAAGCTTTTCTTCCTCACTAAGTTCATAATCTTTTAAAAACATGAAACCACCAGTTGATATTTTTATTTTCTTACTTAATATTAATATTTTATAGTGTTACAGTAAGATACGCTAATTCGAATGTTTTGCTCGTTTGAATATGGCCTTTGTATTAAGGTCCATTTTTACCTTAAATATCTGCATATTAGCATATAATTCATTCCTCAAAAGTAGTTTTCAGACTACCTCACAAAGTCAATCAAGATATATTGGAAAGCATAAAAATTCTTGTCTGTTTTGTAGCAGCCGTTTACAAAAATAGCTTAATAATTATTTTTTCCTGTCAGTTATTATTTGTAGAATCTGTACCTGACATGGTAGTTCACTCGGTAATCTCAAGCATAAAATCTTCGGAATATTGCAGGTTAATATAAAGCATCCTATAAAGCATCTATAAAGCATCCTATAAAGCATCTATAAAACATCTATAAAGCATCCTATAAAGGATCCCGGTACGAACTGAAGATAAAATTCCTTAAAATTAATGAAAAAATAGCCAATATAGTATAAATAATATTGAATGAGAGGTCCGAGATAAAGTGCTAAATTGTTCAACGGTGGATCACTCAAAGATCAGGACATTCGAGAATTAGATCGTTGAGAGAAATCTCATTACAATGGAACAATAGTTTTTAATCAAATTTTAAAATATTTCTAAAAAGGTGATCTAAAAAGGTGATCTAAAAAGGTGATCTAAAAAGACAGTTATCAAAATACAACTTTAGATAATTATTTTAAAATATATTTTAAAGGAATTTTAACCATTCTTTAAAGTTGATTTTCGACTAAACTGCCAGATTCAGAAGTTTATAATCAGCTGGTTTTCCTCGCTGTACGTCAGAAAAAGTTCAGCCACGTCTTTTGAGCAAATAAACTCAATTCCCGGGATCAATTCTTCCTTCTTAAGGCCGATCATATCTGAGGCAAGCTGACAGCATCGGAATTCTACTCCCATCTCGATGCATTCCTGAACAGAGGCATCGTACTTGGGTGACCCTCTTGTTTTATCTTTCTTTGCAAGCAATACTCCCATAGGTCCCCACAGAATTACCAGAACGTCGAGCCCTTTACTTCTATAATACTTCGCGAACTTGAGAGTTTCCTGCGGGCTGGTGCTTTCGTACACCATATTTTTGAGTAGCAGTAATACCTTTTCGACTTTTGTCATAAGAACCCCAGGTCTGAACAATACTTTTCTGAAACAGATTACCTGGATGTATATAAAGTTTCACATTGAAAACAAGGGTATACACATTTTTTTACTTTATTTAAATAATTTTGTTCATCCCTTCGGAAAATGACAGGATCTTTAGACCTGTAAATTATTTAGATAATTCTATCGCAGCTTGGAAGCATGCAGTTACTTTTTAACTATAATAAGATCTAAATCCGATCCCCTCAAAAAATTTATAATGTAAAAGGCCGATTATAGAGCCCGAGTTTTTTGAAATTCCATTTGGCTGAAGTTATCAAGTTTTAATGCAAGCTGGTTGTCTACCTTACATGGTTGATGCTTTTATGGCAGGAAATCAATTCCTGGCTCGAAAAGTAAAAACAACAGAAAGAATCTTAAGTGTATAAAACCGAATTAAGGCTATCTGAAAAGCACTCTTTTTTTATTTTTGGAAGGCATCCCCAGGCAAGATTGAGGGGACACTTCATGACGTTAGGAATAATAAATATATAATACCGAGTATTTTTATTCCCAATATATAATTCTGGTTCAACTCGATTACAAATGAAAACGGAAATTGAATTTGATGCTGCGCACAAAATATTCGGAAGAAATTGAAAAGCAAATGAAAGCATTTTATGATTCATTGAACGAGAAAGACAGAAGAAGATATGCAGCTATAGAAGCAATGAAATTAGGTCATGGGGGACAAAACTACATAAGTAATGTGCTGAGCTGCCATTTTCAGACTGTCATGGCTGGAATTGCTGAACTCACTAATGGTACAGAAACACCAGAGGACAGGATTCGAAAGCCTGGAGGGGGCAAAAAGAAAATCATCGACACTGTGGAAAATATCGATGAAATTTTCTTTGAGGTCTTAAAAGACCATACTGCTGGAAGTCCTGTGGATGAAAAAATCAAATGGACAAACCTGAATCACAAAGAAATTTCAAATGCTTTTAAATTGAGGGGTATGAATGTAACACCTCATGTAGTAAAGCAGCTTTTGAAGAAACATGGTTTTGTAAAGAGAAAAATGCAAAAAACCGTTGCAATGAAAGATTGTGAAGACAGAAATGAGCAATTTGAGAGGATTAACGAGTTGAAAGAAGAGTACTCTGAAAACGAAAATCCGATTATCAATATAGATGAGCTTATGCCAAAAACTTCAAAAATGCTTTAAAACCCAAAAAATGACACATAAATGCTTATTTAGTCTAAAAATTACGTTTAGAGCCTTTAAAAAACACTACTCCACGAATTATTAAGTATAATTTCACTAAAATACATAATAAATAAGATATTTAGTAAAAAACATATGATAGAATTTGAATTTTAACTTATAAATTGATCCGTGTATTATTTCTCAGAAAATATTAAAAATCTATAAACCCATTATTCAATTATTTAAGAAATAAAAACAAATATAATTAGAAATAATGAAATATTATAGCTTTAAATAGACTAAAAGTTGATTAAAAATAAATTTTTGACAAAATAAGACTTATTAGTGAATATTATTGAAAAATAAGTAATTTTAAAGAAAATGGCATAAGCTCAGATGTGAAAAAAAAGAATTCATAGGCAATTTCTACCGTGATGGCAAAGGATATTGTACCCAGGCAGTAAAGGTATATGACCACGACTTCAATACATTTTCAAATGGTGTTGTAATTCCACATGGCATATACGACCTGAAACGTAACGAAGGATACATCACCCTGGGAATCAGAACACAAAGATAGCAAGTTCATAGATATGCTAAAGATAGAGAAAGAAGTACATTATGTTTGGCAGGGAAGGGTAAACGTAAATGTGCTCCCTTTTCCAGGTTCGGATTCCACCCGGATTTCCCCGCCGTGGAGTTCCACAAACTTCTTGACGATGGAAAGTCCAATGCCTGCGCCTTCATATTTCCTGGATGTGGATGAATCAATCTGTATAAAAGGCTGGAAGATTTTCTCCAGATGCTCTTTGGATATGCCAATTCCGGTATCTTTGACACTGATCTCTGTCATACCCTTTAGTTTGCGGGTCTTGACGGTTACAAGTCCACCTGCGGGGGTAAATTTAACGGCATTGTTCAGGAGGTTGTACAGGATTTGTATGATCCGGCCCCTGTCTGCCAATATGTATTTCAACCTGGAGTCAAGGTTGAACTCTATGCTTATATTTTTTCCTGAAGTGATGGAAGATAACGCTACTTTTACTTCCTCAACAATTATGTTGACGGATACGGCTTCGTATTGAAGTTTGAGTTCCCCACACTCAATTATTGAGAGGTCCAGTAAATTGTTAACAATCTCCAGGAGATGTTTTCCACTTTTTGAAACGTTATTGACGTACTTTTTTTGCGTCGGATTGATAGCTCCGAAGACCTCTTCAAGCAGGAGATCCGAAAAGCCTATGATGGCATTCAGTGGGGTACGTAGTTCATGGCTCGTGTTGGCTATGAATTCGCTCTTGGCACGGCTGGCAGCTTCAGCGTCCTCTTTTGCTTTGAGGAGGTTTTTTTCTAACTGCTTATATTCAGTGATATCCCACATAACTCCAAGTAATACCGAATCTTCTTCAGATAAGCCGCTGAATACTACTTTGTGCAAAATCATGTGGTGTATTCTACTATCCGCTGCCCCAAGAGGGATTTCATAGATCAGGTTGCCTTTTTTGTCAATCAATTCCAGATCTGATGGATAATGCACGTCAGTTTCCTGTTTCGGAATAAAATCGTAACCTGGCTTTCCGACAATATCCTTTTTTCCCATTCCCATGAATTTTTCAAAAGCTCTGTTACAGCCCACATAAAATCCTTTTTTGTTTTTATAGTAAACCGGCGCAGGGATAGAATTAACAAGGTTTTGCAGGAAACGTGTTTTTTCCTGCTGCAGGGCCTCTACACGTTTACGGTCAGTGATATCCCGAACAATAGCCATCAAGGCAGGCTTTTCTTCATATTCTATGAGAGAAGGATTTAGTTCAACCTGGATCCTTCTCTTATTTTTCGTTAAGAATTCCAGTTCATATCTCTGGGAAAGAGTCGGATCCTTTTTAAATCTCTTTTCACATCTCTCAAGTAATATGTCCCTGTACTCTCCAGCTATAAATTTTGTAAAGGGCTCTCCAATTGCTTCTTTTTCAGAGTAGCCTGCCATTTCAAGCATTTTTTGATTTGCAAACTTTATCCGCTGGTCCTGGACAATAAGAATTCCGTCACTTCCCTTTTCGACAAGGGTTGAGTACTTTTTTTCCGAGGCCTTCCAGGCTTCTTCTGCTTTCTTGCGTTCGGTGATATCTTCGAAAATCCCAATGCCGCCCAGCAGGGCGCCTTCATCCGAGATCAGAGGACTATAATTTACTTTAACTGTTATGGCTTTATTGCCCGTAACGGAACAATAGTCACCCTCATAATAGCCTGATTCCCTGGAAAGGGCCGATTCAAGAGCTTTTTTCATTTTGTCATTCTTTAAAGCCTTCCTGAAATTCAAGCCAATTATGTCTGTTTTTCTGCCCCCTACAATGACTGCGAAACTTTCGTTGCAGTGAGTAATGACCCCGTTCTGGTCAAAGTGAATAATTCCAACAGGGGACCCCTCAAAAAGCATCCGATATTTCTTATCGGAATCGTGCAAAGCCTGCTCTGCTTTTTTGCGCTCTTTGATATCCCTGCCAATTGAAAGCACAGCTTGTTTGCCTTCATATTCAATTATACGGTTGCTGACTTCTAAAGGAACAATTGAGCCGTCCCTTCGAAGAGATCCAATCTCAAATGCAGCATGTCCCGATTGCCGCAGCTTGTTTATCTGATCTGTTATCTCTGGTGTGGTGCCTGGGACATTCAGGTCCATAATTGACATTTGGAGGATTTTATCCCGGCTATAATCCATGAGTTCACAGGTAACCCGATTTACCTCCAGAATCCTACCCCTCATGTCATAGATAAGGATCGCATCATTAGTGTTGTCAAAGATATTTCGAAACTTTTGTTCTGAATTTTGTAGGGCTTCATGTGCTTTTTTCTGGCTGGTAATATCAACTATTATACCCTGATAATGAGTTATTTTACCATCTTCAATGCGTTTGATCAGGGATCTTTCATCAACCCATCTTACATCTCCGGATCTGGCCAGGATTCGGTACTCCCTCTGAAAATAAGGATCCTTTTTTCCATTGTGTGTTAAAAATGGTTTGAGTAAATCTCCAAGGTCATCAGGATGTATGATGTCCTCAAATCGAAACTTTCCAGAGGTAAAATCTTCTGGAGTGTACCCCAACAGGATAATATTTTTTGACACACATTCAACAGAAAAACCTTTATCTGCTCTCCATATAAAAGCAATTACAGGGCTGTTCTGGTAAATTGATTCAAGTTCTTTGTCCGTATTCATAAATTTGGCAAGGTCCCCTGAAGGATTGCATAACTTCCCATTTGCAGGCTTTTTAGGGGACGTCCATTTCCCATCTATTTTGATTATAGTATCTTCCCGGCTGCTTGTCAGGTCGAACGTTTCCTGAAGAGATAAATTTTGAAAAGGAAGGCAAAGCAAAGCAGTTATATTTATTCCAGGAATAATGTCATTGAGAACTTTCTCGTAATTTTCAATGCTTGAAAGTGCGGACCCTTTGCTAATCTTGAGATCGAGGCTTACCCGAAGCCCGGGAAACCCTTTTGAAAGTACCTGATCATATTTCTTCTTCAGGAATCGTGCAACTCCCGAAGGAGACAGCTCTTCTTCCTGCATGCCGCCTTCCTGTATTACTTCAAGCTAGGTTGACCGTATTCGGGAGTTAACATTGATTCCGGTGTTAACAAGTTCCTTATTTACCTTTTCAGCAGTTGATGCATCAGATGCAATCCATAAGCAGTACTCATTTTTGCCAATACCCGTTTTAAAATAAGAAGTGAGTAGTTCGGTCTGCTCTTCCACATCGTTATATATGGAAATGAGGTGTCGACAGGTTGGGATACTCAATAAAAAATCGAGATTTGGATTCGTGTTTTCCCTAAGAATATCAAATCCTCCTATGGTTCGCATCTACTGCACTTATCTTGAAGACTGATGGAAAAAAATAATGAGACAAATTTATTATATTTTTAGTTGAATTTTTCGGCTCTTCGCTGTTTCGAGTGGGTAATTTCATCCATTTCCTAAATATGGAAATAACATGCATAAAATTCAGAAGCACCTGTTGTCAAGAATCAAAATCAAGCTCAATGTTTCTCTTTTTAGCTGGATAAACTTCTAACTAATAAATTTTTTCAGCCCATACAAAACAGCGAAGAGCCAATTTAGACAGGCTCTAATATATAATGTATTTTCAGATGGTATATCTCTTATAGTATCATCCATATTTTAGATGATCTATTTCTTCTAGTATCATCTATATTATATAAACTCTGTTCCAAAATCTAGTGATTTTTGCATTTCTTGATTGAAATTCTGAATTCGCAAGAAAAATCCGGTCTTGCAAGAAAAATCCGGTCTTTAATCAAAATCAATATTCGATATCTAAAGACTTCGATCTAAAAGTTTTATCACAAGAATTGTGAGACTTTTTATTATTTTCTGGTCTTCTTGTTTTCTTCTCTCATCATGAAAAACAATAAAATTTTAATTATATTGAGATAATACATTTGTGAATGGGAAAAGGTAACATCGTAATAGACAAGTCAATGATAAAAACGGTGGTTGACGGGAAAATAATAATTCCTTTACCAAATGTTTTGGTTGAAAATCGATACTATCCTATGTTCTCCATATGTTCTCCTACTCATTGTAATGATTGTGGCAGTAAATTACATGTGAACTCTCACTACACTCGCTTTATTCTATCAAGTTACGGCACTATAGCTCGCAATGTTAGATACTGGTTTTGTCCTGCTTGTAAGAAACCTTTTCATGATCAGATTATTGGCGTTCCTGGTTCTGCGAATTACAGTTCTGAATATTCAGATAAACAAATGAATGTTAGATATGATGGACGATGTAGTCTACACAATTCTCGAAGAATTGGAGAAACATATACATAAGGCTTGATAGCCTTCTGTGGAAGAGCTCCTTGTGCAACTTCACTATGGTTATATGAACAAAAACTAGCAGAACTTTCAAAGCAAGAACTTTTGGATCAAAAAGTTGCCTTTCGCGAAACATTGTATGTTGATGGAGATTGGATCAAAAAAGGCTGGAAAAAAAAGTTTGAAAATCTATTGGGAAGAGAGATTTCAAAGAAAGAATGGAAGAAGATGTGATATTAATCTGTTTACGTTGTTGCTACCGAAGAAAAGGTAATTTTAGATTTTGAGGTAACTGACAGATTACCAACAATTGAAGCTCTAATGCCTCTTTTCATACGAATAAAGAATCGATTTCCCGAAGGCAAAATACAAAAGATTGTTTCTGATGAGGACAAAGCAATCATTGGAGCCGTAAAGAGGGTGTTCCCTGAAGTGGCTCATTCTTTTTGCGTGTTTCATCAATTAAAAAACGTTAGCAAGAGATATTATGAGGAATTCAACTCTATTGAAGAGATCTCAGATAATGACAGGGTTGTGTACAATGAGATCTGTCAGTTGATCCGTTCTGATACGACCATCAGTGCTGTTGCATATATTCAAAAGATACGAGAATTTGACTCTAATCTGGAACTTTCAGAAGCGTCTCATAAAGCGATTTCTTATGCAGAAGAGATTTTCAAGAAGAATGTAAGCTTCTTGAAAAAAGGTTTTACACCTGAGACGGATAATACAATGGAACAGATATTTTCTTTGATATGTGATATCGTAGACAAAGCAAGATCATTTAAAACCGATAGTGGCCTAACTAATTTTTGTTATAATTTATTTACTTATTTCAACAAACGGTGTTTCAGTACTGGTAAATGGAAAGGATTCTCACCCTTAATGAGGGCAAGATTCCAATATGGATAAAAGTAAAGGAAAAATGGAAACTTAGAACCTAAACTTGAAGTCTTCTAGTCGTAGCTATTGAAAAATCCCACAATAATCAGTCCATAATTGAAAAATGTTTAAAACTGTGCATCTGAATGGATCAACTTTTCCAAGATGTGTAGATTGGTTTACTCAAATTCGGATGAAATTTTATGATTATTTTTGAAATTGAAGAAAAACCAGAAAAAATTAAAAAGACTCTTTTCCAAATTTGGATTTTTCTTAGTTCATTCAACTATCTGGTCTTCGGGAGTTTGATAACACATCAATCTGGAAATTCCGGACGACTAATAAATTCACATGACTGTTAAAATAATATTGCAATATAATATCTCAGTTCAAAACTTAAAAAAATAAATCTGTTTTATATGTGTTTCACTTAAAATTTTATCTTTGCATTAGAAGAGAATTTGATTGTTAATATATTATTGAATTAGATTATTAATATATTATTATACCGTTAAAACTGTATTAGTAGCTACATTTCAACTATCAAATATTTTTAAACTTCTATGCTAAGTTTAATATATTAATAAGATATTTCATATATAGTTATTAAATAAATAAAATAAGTGACGATTCAAACTCCTTCCTATTATTGATACTGATTATTTGGTATCTGAATAGTTACTAAAAAGGATTTGATCTTCTCTATACTTGAAAAGGTGGTTATCTTGAAAAATAAAATTTTAACCTTATTCAAAAAAGATGAGAACGCGTTCACCGGTCTGGAAGCCGCAATCGTGTTAACTGCTTTCGTTGTGGTCGCGGCAGTTTTTTCATATGTGGTCCTCGGGGCTGGCTTTTTCACGTCTGACACTGCAAAAGAGACAATTCACACAGGTGTGAAGCAGGCAACTTCTTCCGTAGAACTCTGTGGTGATGTAGTTGCCAAGGGAACTAGTGGTGCGAATGTCACGCAGATTCTTGTAACCCTTCAGTTGACTGCAGGTGGTACCCCTGTCGACATTGGGCTCAATTCCTCTGCTAACAAAATGGTGATCTCTTATCAGGACAGTGCACTCTACACAGCGAACACCACTTGGCAATCTTCTTTCATTGGAAACTCCGACACTGATGCTCTGTTAGAAGAGTTTGAGAAAGTAGAACTAACAATCGACGTTCCGACTGGATCAAATATCAATAGTTCGGATGCATCAAACAAGGAATTTAACCTTCAAATAAAACCCTCTGTAGGGGCAACTCTTCCTATCACAAGGACAATTCCCCCTCAGGTTGACGCAGTCATGCTGCTGAACTGAATAATTAATAATTATAATTTTTCACCTGCAGTTAATTTCTTCTGCAGGTATTCATTTTATCCTTTTTTGAAGTGGTGAGTATGGAGCTTGAGAAAAAAATAATATCTCTGGAGTCTGAGTTCAGAATTGTGAAGGGCGAGATTAAAAAGCTACTCTTGGATCTCAGGGAGATGATGAACAATTCCGAGAATCCGTTTTATACGGGGAATGCTTCTGCACTGCTCAGTAGATCCTCTGAAGTAGTCCCGGTCAGAGCAGAATCCCTGGTCGCTGAAGAAAAAGAGGAAATTACTTCCAAAGATAACAGGGCAGATACTCCCCTGCCTGGCTGCAGTCCCGGATTATCCCAGGGCCAGGGTCCTGAAGGTCCCAAAGCGAACTCCGCAGAGCTTGAAGGAAACCCGGATCTTATGGTCCTGTTAAGAAAATATGCGGGTCTGTCCCCGGTTGCATCTCCGGAAAAAAAGGTTCAGATAAGTCCCGAAAATCCCCCTGAAACTTTTTCTCCGGCAACAGCTTCTCTAGAAAAAATTGATCTCTTTACGCTGATTGAACTGATGAGGTGGACTGATTATACACTCAGGACCATAGAGAGGGAAAAATTGAAAGAGGCCCTGGAATTCTATGAGCTTACTGGCCATCTTCAAGAAAGAATTAAAGACGTTGTCCTGAAAATTGTCAAACTCTCGGACGAAGATCCTGAGCACGAATACAGGACCTCTATGAAGGATTACATCACCGCACTGGCTCAGTTGAACACGATCCTGAATCCAGGGAAATTTGACCCCCAGCTCATGCATTTTATCTACGAGGGAATGCCCTGGAGAAAAGTTGAAAGTAAAGGCGAAGAAGCCTTTTTTTCCGGGAAAGTTTTGTCCCGCGGCTAGGACATGATGCCATGGGAAAACAACAGAAATGAGAAAGACCCTGAATATGCACAGAGGAAGGGGGCATGAGCGGGGAGACAATCAGCGCTGCCATAATTACTATAGCTTCTGTTATATGTGCTACGGCGTTCGTTGCAGCAGTATTTCCTCCTATCCTGGGTTCAAGCACCCCGGTGATAAGCTCTACGGATGCGCTCAGTGACAGGATAAAAACAGAAGTCAAGATAATTCATGAAGAGTATAACTCCGGTGACTCCGAAGTATACATTTGGGTGAAGAGTGTCGGAACAAACAGGATTTTTGAATCCCAGATCATGAACTCGGACCTCTTCTTTGGGGAAAATGGAAATTTCCTGCGAGTGCCTTACAATGCCACAGGTGCTTCCAATACCTGGACCTACACGCTCGAAACCGGGGATGACAGTACGTGGGACATAGGTGAGACCCTCAGGATCACGGTGCATGTCCCACTTTCGTCAGGATCGGAATATTTTGTCAAGTTTATATCGTATAATGGCATCTCAACTGATGACTATTTCACGGTGTGATGATGGGGTTCGGAAATATCATTGCCGCGCTCGTTGCAGTTGCTGGTATAATGGTCGCCTCTTATATCTTTGTAATAGGGGCTTTTTATACGGCTGATACTTTAACGACCTCAACCCGGGACATTCAAAACGAAAAAGCCGGATTTCTGAGAACCGAAATTGGGATCGTCGATGTTGTCCCCGATGGTGTAAACATTTACGTGACCCTTGAGAATACCGGGCACGAAAAACTCAGGGATTATCCGAGCATGGACGTATTTGTCCGCTACTACAGTCCCTCCGGCATCCTGGAGCTTCCGGGCAGGCTACAGTATACTGAATCCTCCCCGAGTGATGATGAATGGACAGTAGCGGGGATAAGCCCGGACAATATAAATCCCGGGGTGCTTGACCCGGATGAAAAACTTAGCATATGGATAAAAGTGAGCAGGCCCGTGAAAACAGGGAGCCAGAACAACTGGCTTCAGGTCACAACTCCGAATGGGGTCAGCACATCGAAATATTTTGACGGGTAATTCCAGAGTAAGGTAGATTTTCCCCGCAGTATCGGAAATGGTGATTCAGTGGGGCACGGCATTATTGGAAAAATGAACAGTGTAAAGAAAACGGAGAATTGCAGGGATGAGTACAGTTCCAGATATAGATGTGCCAGAAGTTGCGAACACAGAGGACGCAAACAAATACATGGCCGAAGAAAAAAAACGAACCGAAAAAACTCGTTTACAGAAAAAGATCATATCCTCTGGAAACTCTGAAATAGACCGAAAAATGGGCGGTGGAATTCCTGCAGGTTCCCTCTGCCTGCTGGAAGGGGTAAATGACAGTGGGAAGTCAGTGCTGGTCCAGCAGATCATGTGGGGAGCCATGCAGCAAAACAGAACAGTGCTCACCTTCACAACAGAAAACACTATACAAAGCCTCTTAAAACAGATGGAGAGCCTTTCCCTTGACATTTCTGACTATTTTATTATCGGAAATTCAACGATTTTTCCTATCCATGAAAAACTTATAGAATCAAAAGGGGAGGCAGCTGAAAACATGCTTAAGTTGATGCTTAGAAGCCTTTCCAGCCGCAAAGAAGACATAATCATTATTGACTCTCTTACTGTTTTTGTAGTCAACTCCACAGAACATGAAATCCTGAACTTCTTCGCAGAATGCAAAAAACTGAGCGATGAAGGAAAAACGATCCTGATCACCGTGCACAGTTATGCTTTTTCGGAAATGCTCATGATCCGGATCCGTTCGATCTGTGACACCCATCTCCACCTGAAAATCGAGCAGGTGGGAGACCAGCTTGTCAAAACGATGGAAGTCGCAAAGATCAGAGGCGCCCAGAAGACTACAGGAAATATAATCAGTTTTGATGTCGAACCCGGGTTTGGCCTCAGGATTATCCCTGTTTCACGAGCAAAAGCCTGAGGCAAGTGAATGGAATACCTCCCCTTCACTCCGAAAACCGTGCATACCCACGGCAGTGACCTTATGGAATGCGGCCTTTTCCGCACGCTTCCGGAAGAGTATAAAAAATTTATCAGCAAAACTGAAAACCAGCATGTGCTTTCCTACATGCACATGATCCCCCTTGAAAAAATCGGGGTCCCTACCTTTTACTCCACGCTTACAAGAGACCTGAGAAAGCTAAACCACCCAAACCTCCTCTATCCTGTGGGAAATGGGATTTCAATTCATGTTTTCCCGGACGAGGAGGATATCCGCGATTACTATATCCCTGTGGAACCCATCCTGTTCCAGGAAATTGACGACCTCCTGCTGGAGGTCGAAGAATTGCTTGTAGACCTTGTCAACATGCTTGAGATCAAAACCGACGACCTCGATGAAAGGAAAAAACTCCTGGAAGAGGTCCTGAAAAGGATCTGTGTCATTAAAGACGGGGAAAAGCAGGGCACAAAGCTGGGCTTTCTTTCGAGGCTGTTAGGAAAGCTAAAAAACATCCTCAAAACCAAAAAATACAGGGTCGTAAATGTAACCTCTGAGGAATACCGGGCAATCAGATATCTCATCCTGAGAGACAAAGTCGGGATGGGCGTGCTCGAATCCCTGCTCCTCGACCCTTACATTGAGGATATCACCTGCAGTGGGCTCGGGCAGATTTTTGTGGAGCACAAGATCTTTTCGGGTCTGAAGACAACAATTTCGTTCAAGGAAATAAGCGATCTGGACTCTTTTGTCATCCGCCTCTCCGAAAAGATCGGAAAGCCTATCACCTACCGTAACCCCATAGTGGACGCTACACTTCCGGACGGCTCCAGGATCAACATCGTCTTTGGAGAAGATATCTCCAGAAGGGGCAGCAACTTTACAATCCGAAAATTTGCGGGTACGCCGATGTCTATCCTGGAATTGCTCGAATTAGGGACCCTGGACTACACGATTGCGGCATACCTCTGGATCCTCATCAAGGAAGGCATGAACTGTTTCGTTGCCGGGGAAACGGCTTCCGGAAAAACCACCACGCTCAATGCAATTACAACTTTTCTTCCCCCAGATGGAAAGGTAGTATCAATTGAGGATACCCCGGAGCTCCAGGTCCCTCTCAAAAACTGGACAAGGGAAGCCACAAGGAGTTCCAGGGATGACAGCGGGTCCGAGGTATCCATGTTCGACCTTCTGAAAGCGGCTCTCAGGCAGCGCCCTAATGAGATTATCATCGGAGAAATCCGTGGTGTGGAGGGAAACATAGCTTTTCAGGCTATGCAGACGGGTCACCCTGTTATGTCCACTTTCCATGCGGCTTCCGTTGAGAAGCTGATCCAGAGACTGACAGGCGACCCGATCAACGTTCCGAGGGCATATATCGATAACCTTAACCTTGTTATCTGCCAGAATGCCGTGCATCTGCCCGAGAAGGGAATGCTAAGGCGGGTCACAAGTATAAACGAGATCGTGGGGTACGACCCCCTCTCTCAATCCTACACTTTCATCGAAGTTTTTCGCTGGGAACCCTCAACTGACACCTTCAGTTTTACCGGAAACCTGAATTCCTACCTGCTCGAGAACAAGATTGCTCCTAAATGGGGAATCCCTGACAACGAACGGAGAAAAGTCTATACAGAGCTGCAGAAGCGGGAAAAAATTCTCAGAAAGCTCCATAAGGCCGGAATAAAAGGCTTTCATGAGCTGTTCTCTATGATTGTGCGTTTAGGAGAGGAGGGCCTGACAAAATGAGAGAAGAGAAGAAAAACAGTTATGATCTCCTGTTTCTGCTCACTTATATGGCTTCCATCTCAACGACCGATATTGAAAGGGACAGGATTTTCAGGTATACTTCGGAGCAAAAGGGGTACCCGATCTCCATATATTTCAGACAGGTATACGTCCTGGCTTCAAAGTGGGGCTATGAGTATTCTCGGGCCTGCAAGTATGTCTCTAAAAAAGTAAAGGATGAGGGGTTATCGGATCTTCTCGGGCGGATGGCAACAGCTCTGGCCTCCGGGGAGCCCGAAAAGGAGTTTCTTAAAAACGAGATGAAGGTGGGAGGGGAAATTTTCTCCAACCAGTACGAAAGAAATATCGAAGAACTTAAAACATGGACGGATGGGTACACTGCTCTTCTTATCTCAACGACCCTCGTGGTAACGATCATCCTCATCTCCTCAATGATATACCCGATGGGCAACCTCCGCATAATGTGTTTTATGGTCCTGCTTCTGCTGTCCGCTATCTGCGGAATCGGGATTTTTGCTTTATACTGCTCAGCTCCATGTGAAGAAAAAACCCATCGCCTGAAACACAAATCAAAAGAACAGAAGAAAAGCGAATTCCTGGCAAGAATCCTGCTCCCTGCCGGAGGAGTCATAACAGTTCTGCTTTTTGTCAAGGGCGTCGAGATCGGGTATCTCTTCCTGACCCTTGCGGTGTTTATGCTCCCTTCCGGGATCTATGCCTTGATTAATGACAGAAATATCGATAAAAGGGATGCAAATTTTCCTGTATTCATAAAAACCCTGGGCTCGCTTGCAGGCACCATGGGGATTACAACATCGAGTGCAATGAAAAAGCTTGATAAGGAAACCGTGGGGTTTCTGGAGCCTCTTGTTGAAAAACTTTACGTGAGCCTGTCCCTTGACCTTAAACCGGTTTTTTGCTGGGAAAGTTTCATCGGAGAAAGCGGTTCGGAACTGATAAACAGGTCTTCAAGGATTTTCAATGACGCAATAGACCTTGGAGGAAACCCCGCGGATGTAGGGCAGATCGTTTCTTCCTCGAGCCTTGCTATCGTGCTGCTCCGGATGAAACGAAAGCTGATCGGTACCGGTTTTACAGGCATGATCTTTGTGCTCCACACGGTAATGAGCGGGCTTCTGGTCTTTATCTTTGAAATCATAAATTTTTTTTCCATGATAATGGATGAAATGTACAGTTCTCATCTCTTGGATATGGCTGATGAGAACATGGGTTCTATCGGGATACCGATGAACCTCTTCGGGGTAGGGGAAGATATTGAATTATTACACATGTTTACCCTTGCAGCCGTTTTTATTTTAACTCTTTCAGATGCAATAGCCGTAAAAGTAACAGATGGAGGTGGAAACTACAAGCTTTTTTTTTACGGGGCTGTGATGTTCGTACTTTCGGGTATTGTGCTGATATGCGTGCCTTTTGTGGTATCAAAGGTTTTTATATTTGAGATATGAGGGTCTGGTTTCTGGCCTTTCTGGGAGGTGACCGGGCAATTAGAGGTGATTGAATGAATCTGCTTAAAAAAATAATTATGGTGATAAAGAGAAAGAAAAAAATAGATCCAGAGATCGAAAAATTACTGGCTCCAGACGAAGGCCCGGAAATCCTTCCGGAAACTCTCGGAGCCGAAGTAAAACTTCAGAACGAGGAGCCTGACACCGGAATCCCGGTATTGTCACCACCTTCGGAAAGTCCGATTAAAAAGCTGGTTGCCGATGACCTGCTCGATGAATTGATGAAGGACGAACTTCTGAGTGTAGGAGAAGAGTACGGGTTCCTGAAGCTCCTGGAAGATGCAAGTGCAGAGGAACTGGTTGGCGAGCTTCATGAAATTCTAACCGAGTTGCGAAGGCTATATAACTCAGGGAACAGGGCTGGATAAAGTTTAAACCTTAACTCTGCCACATATAGGGATTAACTAATTTCCGCTGACCAATGTTCTTGCTCTTGTTTTTCAGCAAGATGCCCATCTAAAGTTACAATGTTCCCTTTAAATTCCCCGTTGAAATCAATATAACAAATTGATGTTTTGGTCTTCAGGTGACTCAGTTCCAAAATCCAGTGATTAGTGTAAGAGCCTATCCCGAAACTAATATTATGTTGAAATTATATATTTAGTACTATGTCATTTCAGGAAATCGATGATGTTCTGTGGAAATCCATAGAACCTTATCTTCCTCCACAGAAACCACACCCAGGCCGGCCTCATGCAGACTTAAGGAAGTTAATGAATGGAATCTTGTATGTCGTTACAACCGGTTGTACGTGGAAAGATGTTCCTCGTATTTATGGTTCTAAGTCAACAGCTCATAGATTTCATCTCTACCTGTGTGAACATGGTACCTATCAGAAGATTTTCAATGAACTTTTAAACAAAGGTTATGACTTGAAGAAAATAGATCTTTCTCATTGCTTTACTGATACAAAGTATGGTCCTGCTAAAAAGGGGAAACATCGGTTATGATGGCTACAAGAAAGTAAAAGGAGTAAAAATAAGCGTTTTAGTAGATATAGAGGGTCTGCTCCTCTCTATTGTTGTTCCTGCAAATGAGAACGACTCCACGCTTTATGTACCTACACTTAAAAATTTCAAGATACAGAGACCTATAGGAAGGCCTGTAAACAGGCCTTCCAAAGTGACAGCTGATGCAATATATGATACAGATGAAATTCGAAAATATAACAGAAGAAGAGGAATAAAGTCCAATATACCAGTAAACATAAGAAATCGAAAGAAAAAGAAGAGAGGAAGACCAATAAAGGTAGATTGGGACGAATTCAAAAAGAAAAGTGCAGTAGAAAGGTTCTTTAGCTGGATAGAGTCCTGCAAGAAAGTATTTCCAAGATATGAAATCAAAGAAGTATCATACTTGGGAGTTGTAATGTTAGCAGCAATAATGAGGTTAAATCAAGTTTTGGGATGAGCTCATTAAAAGTAGCAGGTAAGCCGAAGCTTACCTGACAATTAAGACTACTGCGCCTTTTACATCAAGAACTTCTACCTCACGGCCTCCGGAGATTACTTCTTTCCGGACTTCAACTGCTGCGGGTTCGAGTTCTATTGCTTCGCCGTTTACAGTAACGGTTATTTTTCCTGACGCTGCCTGAGCCTCAACTGCAGCAGGGTCTTCTGCCTTCAGAGCTTTCACAACGGCCCCGGCATCTTTTCTGAAGCGCGGGCCCAGGAAACCCATATTGGGCTTTACCTCTACAGGCACATACTCAAATGAAGGAGCACCTTCCATAAGTTCCACTTCTGAGTTCGTAGCCCCTGCAATATCCCCTGTATCGATCCTTGCATTGTAGATCTCTATTTTTTTCAGGGGAGAGTTCAGAGCCATTCCCAGGTCTGATTTATACCTGCGGACCTCACCTGTGATCTCTTTGATCATTTCGCCTGCGGCTTCAGCTTCTTCGCTTATCAGGCTTTCATTGACTGCAGGCCAGGCCTGTATATGCACACTTTCATTGCTGAACCTGGAGTACATTTCTTCTGCAAAGAAAGGTATGAACGGAGCAAGCAGAAGGGAGAGGGTCTTAGTTGTTGTGTAAAGTACATACCGGGCTGCTTTCCTGCCCTCCGTATCTTCACCGTAGAGCCTGCCTTTCACAAGTTCCAGGTAGTTATCTGCAAGGACCTCCCATGCAAAGCCCCTTATAGCCTTGAATGTGGAATCAAACTGGTATCCATCAAGCTCCGTTGTGGCAGTGTCCACAAGCCTGTTAAGCTTGCTCAGGAGCCACCTGTCGATTGTAAGGAGAGAATCCAGGGGGAAGTTTTCAGCATCTTCTGGCCCGAAGTCCTTTAAGTGGGACATCGAGAATCGGTAGATGCTCCACATCTTCTGCAGGAAGCGGGAGGCTGAGACCACGTCTTTCCAGCGGAACATTACGTCAGAGCCTGCGGAACCTCCAACAGCACCCCACTGTCTGAAAGCATCAGCACTGTGCTGTGCAGTCACTTCTTCTGGAGAGATTACGTTTCCGAGAGACTTGCTCATCTTATGCCCGTCAGGCCCGAGTACCATCCCGTTGATCACTATTGAATCCCAGGGCCGCGTGCCTTCAAGAGCCAGGCTCCTCAGAATTGTGTAGAAAGCCCAGGTCCTGATAATGTCATGTCCCTGAGGGCGGATCTGTGCTGGCAGGCGGAGCTCGTGTTCGCTTTCCCAGCCCGAGACGTGCAGGGCAGTGATCGAGGAGTCCATCCAGGTGTCCAGCACATCTGTCTCAGGTTCAAACTCAGTTGAACCGCAGGCACAGGCTCTTTTTGGTGCATTTTCGTTGGGGTCGATCGGGAGCCAGCTCTCTTCGGCAATCATGACCTCTCCGCACTTTTTGCAGTACCAGATGGGAATCGGGGTTGCAAAGATCCTCTGCCTGGAGATACACCAGTCCCATTCCATCGTGCCTGTCCAGTTCTGGAGCCTGACTTTCATATATTCAGGGTACCATTTAATCTCATCTGCAGCTTTCAGGATGCCCTCAGGGTTAATTTTTACGAACCACTGGGGTTCGGAAAGGATTTCAATAGGGGTGTCGCAGCGCCAGCAGAGCCCTACGTTCTGATCAAGGGGCTTCTGGTCATAGAGGAAACTCCCGGCTTTCAGGTCTGCAATTACAGCTTCCCTGCATTCGGTCAGGCTCATTCCCTCATATTTGCCTGCTGCTTTTGTCATCTTGCCCTGTTTGTCGATGGCTTTTACCAGAGGCAGTCCATACTTTAACCACCAGCGCACGTCCTGCTTGTCCCCGAAGGTACAGATCATAACAGCGCCGGTCCCGAATTCAGGCTCAACAGCTTCGTCTGCAATCAGTGGCACTTTCTGCCCGAAGATAGGTACTGTGAGGGTCTGCCCTACGTATGCTTTGTAGCGTTCGTCTTTGGGGCTTACGGCCACGGCAACACAGGCTGCCATCAGTTCTGGCCTTGTAGTTGCGATATCTACCTTATCAAAGTGGACAAAGTTAAGTTTCGTTTGCCCGGCATCATACTCTACTTCTGCAAAAGCAATGGCAGTTTCACAGCGGGGGCACCAGTTGACAGGGTGGTCTTCGTGATAAATATGCCCGCCGTTGTACATCTTGACAAAGGACTTCTGTGTCTTTACAAAGTATGAGGGCTCCATGGTAACGAATTCGTTGCTCCAGTCCACGGAAAAGCCCAGACGCAGCATTGTTTTGCGCATCTTGTCGATGTTTCCTCCCGTAAGCTCCCTGCACATCCTGCGGAACTCCGCCCTGGGAACCTGGTTTTTCGTAATCCCATGGATTTCTTCAACCTTAACTTCCGTTGGCAGGCCGTGGCAGTCCCAGCCCTGGGGGAACATTACATTATATCCCTGCATGCGTTTGTATCTGGCTATAAAGTCGATATAGCACCAGTTGAGCGCGTTTCCGATGTGAAAATTGCCTGTAGGATAGGGAGGCGGGGTATCAATAATATACTGGGGGCGGGTATCTTCTCCCCAGTTGAAGTGGTACATGGAGAGGTTCCAGTTCTCCATCCACTTTTCCTCAACCTCGTTTGCATTATATTCTTTTGGAATTTCCGATTCTGTCATAAAGACACTCCATGATTGGGAAATAAGTGTAAGAATTTCTTGGGTTTTAGAGTGCTTGCGATTATTTAAATATATCTGGTTTTGGATGTTATGGAAATCTCTGACTGTGCAGGAACTGCTAGATTATATGTTTAGTTTTTTTTTGATTGTATTTTTTCCCGGAAAAACGGATTCCAGAACTGAAAATATTTACAACTGTTTAACAACAGTCAGTCTAACGGCAAGCGAAAAACGAGCAAATGAATAAACAGCCGTAAAAATTATAAAAAAAATTAAAAGGTACAGTTCCTCTAATTTACGCTTTCTTTTGTGTTCTCATGCCCTTATGCGTATTTCCACGCGCTGTGGATGTGCATTGCATTCATTCCGAGGCTTTGAGGTGCATAGATGTCATTTTCCGGAGTGTCCCCGATTGAAAGCACTTCCCAGGGCTCAAGCCCGAGGCGGTCAAGAGCCATTTTGAAAAGCCTTGTGTCAGGTTTTTTGATACAGTGGTCAGAAGACATGATTACGAAGTTGAAACGGTCGTATAAGCCGAGGAAGCGCAGTTCCTGCTCCGTAAAGACTCTCTGGGCGTTTGAGACAATACCTTTAGGGATGTTCCTATATTTTTCAAGCAACCTGAGGCTTTGCGGGTAAGCTTCCAGTTTTCTTATGGATGCAGTCCTGAAGACCTTTGCAGTTTCAATTCCAAGCCAGTAAGAATCAATCTCCCTGAAAGCATTTTCTGCACAGAGCTCGGCAAAAATCTCTTCTATGCGGATATCTGGGTACTGCTGTCCGGAATTTTCCAGCCTGCTAACGACTTTCCACCTGTACTCTTCCCTGAGCCTATCAGGTTCAATCTTCACTCCCTGGTAAAGCAGCCAGCGACTCACTCTCTCGTTTGTCTCCCGGCTTTTTTCGTCTGTTTTGATGTCAATAAGGGTTTTGTAGCAGTCAAAGATTATGCCTTTAATTTTTCCGTTTTGGAGCATAGGGATTCTCCTTCGATTTTTTTTAATTTAATCGAATTTTGTCAGATCCTGGGTCTTGTGTATATTCTTTCTCTACTTAGATTTTGATGCGCGTCATGGTATATAGACATTATGCAAATACTCATACATGGTCTGAATATATATACTTCTCTTCAAATTAACTATAGTCTTCCCTCTTAAATCCTCTTCTACCTCTCATTCTCTTGAGCGAACATTATTGCCAAATCAGATAGATGCTGGGCTTTAATTCTTTTTTGTTTCTCTCTGGCAGACGCTGCCAGATTAGCCGGGCGGGAGCTATTTTAAGCGTGAACTGAAAAACAGTTTACAGGGTCATGGGGAGTTATCTCTGGCTGCATGTTGGTTACAACCCTGTATTGGAAGGGGTAGAAATCCGGAACTTTCATTTTCTGATATTTTAAATACTATCCGGAGACAGATCCGGGACTACAAGAAACAGAATTAGTGTAAACAATGGCTCTTCGTTGTTTTGTGTGGATATCCTCATAAAACCAGAGCGGTCTTGAATTGAAAATCATCTTATCCATAGAGCATGCCGAAGAGCCTAAACAATAAACCTCTCCGCAAAAGAGAGGGAACGTTTTTGATAAATCAGTCCTTCAACCCGTAAAAATCCCAGGCTTCTTCAATAGTCATTGCCTGCATCCCGAGTTTTCTGGCGGGAAGTATCTCGTTTTCGTAAGAGTCCCCTATGGACATAACACACTTGGGTTCGAGTTCGAGTTCCATCCTTTTGAGTGCGGTCATAAAAAGCCTGAGGTCAGGTTTCTTGTATCCCACATCGGACGAGAAAATAACAAAATCAAAGTAGTCGTAGAGCCCCAGAAACCGGAGTTCCAGTTCGGAAAAAACCCTCTGCCCGTTGGAGATTATGCACTTGGGGATGTTTATGCAGTGCTCAATTAGCTTTATGCTCTGAGGGAAGGGGCGGAGTTTCCGTATCGAAGCTGCTCGAAAGACTCTTGAGGTCTCAATTCCGAGGAGTTTTTCATCGATTTTCCAGATCGAATTTTCCCTGCAGATCTCGGCAAAGATGTCCTCCACCCTGACTTCAGGGTATATCTCCTTTGAGTCCTCCATCCTTTCCTGAACCTTAAATATGTACGTATCCCACAGCTTTTCCGGCTTTACTTTTACCCCATGGTAGGCAAGCCATGCGCTTACAGTCTCATAAGTCTCGATCCTGTGTTCTTCGGTGTGGATATCGATAAGCGTTTGATAGCAGTCAAAAATAGCACCTTTTATCTGACAGCTTTCAAATACCTCTTCCCCTGCTCCGGCAGGAGCACCCAGAAAGGTGATAATGCCCTCGCTGGGTTCCGATTCATGGTCCCTGGAAATGTTCTTGCCTCCCATATCCCCTTAATTTTTCCTTCAATCTCCTTAATTTTACTCTTCATTCCTCTATTTCCTTAATTCCCTCTATGAATTGCACTTAAACATTCACGTGCTTCTTTTATCAGGTAATCCCTGTAATCGCTCTGGTGAAGCCTTGCCGAACGAAGCAGTCCTATACTCATGAAAAAAGGCAGAATTCTGGTAATGTAGAAAAAATCCTTTTCTCTGCGGCTGTACTCCCAGAGGAAGTTCCCTATATACGGCTCGGCTTTCCAGCCTCCTCCTTTGTGCAATTCGAACTCGTTCTTAAGTTCCGCAGTAAGAATTCCGAGGTCTCTTACAGGATGTGCATCAAACCAGGAGCTTTCAAAATCAAGTGCATAGGGCTTTCCTTTGCAAAAAATATAATTGGAGGGGGTAACATCCCTGTGAACCATACACCCGTATTCCCGGTCGAGCCAGGAACTGTACCACCATTCTCCAAGGAGTTTGTTGAAAGTCTCCCTGGTGCTGTAATCCAGTTTCAGGTGATCCAGCACGTCATGATAGTTTCTAAACTCATTTTCTTTATTGTAAGTGGATGACTGTGTATTATCATGCAGCTGCCTGAGCATGTGAGCCACCGCAGCAAGCTTTTCATAAAGGTCCTCTTCGCGTTTAAGGTACCAGCCCAGAGATTTTCCAGGTATGTGTTCGGTTACAAGGGCACAATTAAAATCTTTATTTACTGCAAGAGGCTTTGCAACATTTATTATCGAAGCTGCTTTTTTCAGGTTCCGGTATTCATTCATCATACCTTTATAAGAGTTGTAAGCTTTCAGCTTCCCAGTGGGTTCTGCAAAAAATTTTGCCATCACGCTGAAGTGTTCCCCTTTGAACTGATACCTGCAGACTGTGTGAGAGGAATTGTACTTAATAACATCCACAAGACACTTTTTGTCGCGAATCCGGTGTCCTACAACCTCTTCAACAAGCCAGTCCCTGAATGGGTCCCCAGGGTACAAAGTATTAACATGGCTATTTGCCACTTCAAATTACCCCCCTTTTCCAGAAAAAATCTCAACAACTATATTCTTTGCCTCGCATATCTCTGGCTTTAAACAGTACTTGCTTTAAACAGTACTGCAATGAAATACAGATCATGAAACGTAGCACTCATGAAATGTAGCTCTCATAAAGATAGAATAATAAAAGGCGGTTATGATCAAACCCTGTAATAATCAAATTTAGCCAGTAATAGGGTTTGAATCTCTGGTTTTGATTCTTCAATACTGGCAACAGTATACTATAGCCTGGGTATCTTATATTATTATTGGTGTTTCAATACGGATTTTTATCCTCTCGTTTCAAAAGCAGGCCCGCCGACATCAGCTATGTTATTGTACCCGCGCTCCTCCCAGTACCCTCTGTAAGGTGAGTCACTGAGCTCAATTCTTACTATCCATTTCACCCATTTGTATCCATATTTGCCTTCAGCCACAAGCTGCAGGGGCAACCCTCTTTCAGGCGGCAGGGTTACATCATTTAGTTTATAAGCAATTATGATGTCGTTTTCCAGCAGATAGTCCATATCAAGGGAAGTGGAATACCCGTCGGAACTGTAAAAAATAACTGTTGTTGTATTTTCCATAGCCCCCACTTCTTCAAAGAGATCGGCTATCCTGATCCCTGTCCATTTTGCGGTAAAACCCCAGCCTTCTACACAGTTAAGGTCAACAACTTTCGAAGTTTGAGGTAACCCCGTTATTTCTTCATATGTAAAATCTCGGGGATTTTCCACAAGCCCATCAACCTGCAGCCTGTAATTCTCCCTGTCAATATACTGGGTACCCTTTATCGCATTGTTGCGCTGCTGTGCAATAGGGGTTAACTGTTCGCCCTGATAAGAAAGAGTCTCTGTCTGGTTGTCATAGACTCCCTTCTCTCCTCTATCGGATACGCAGCCTGAAAAGACTGTAAAAGCAAATGAAATTATTAGAAGTAAATGGATCGGCTTCATGTATTTGCCCTGCCCCCCTCAACTTATTTCCTGCATGTCCCTTCCTTAAAATATGTGCCCGGAGTGAATAAATGATTTCCTCTTGGTGGCGACAGAGTGAGATTCGCCCGAGGTCTGTTTCACTCACTTCGCTCGCTCAAGCAGACTACATGACGGATTTTAATGAGTTTCATTTAAGAGGGCTAAATTACGAATTCTCTGACCTATACAACCTTATAACCGCACCGAGTCGTTCTTTTCCCGCTCGACGAAGGAGAGCGGTCGTCTCAAAAAAGCAAGAAAGAATGGCTTTGCGCTTAAAGTCCGATTTCTGAAATACTTTAGGTGGAAGTTCAAAAATAAATATTATTTTAATAAGTCAGAGAGTTCTAACACAGAGGAACTAGTGAGAATGTATTTTTTGAATGTGATTACGCTGAGACAGAATAAAATGAGTTAAGATGGGGCAATCCCCATCTTCAGTTGATGAGAAATTATTCTCTCTTCGGATTCCAGAATTTTGCCTTTCCAGTCGTTATTCCATAGATGATTACAACAATTGCCAAGGAGACAATTGCTGCATCAAATGCGGTCATTTGAAGATGTATTCCTTCCAGGGATATTCCTGTAGCACAGATTTCCTTAATAATAATATCAATCATTTACGTTTGTATATTTGTTTTTTCTTCATCCTGTCAACAAAAGTATCCACTAACCAAAAACTAGAGATTCATCAAAATAAGATTGATGAAGTATATATACTAGAAGAGTATATACAATCTTAGAGTCTTGATGAGGTACCCTAGTTTTATTGTGGTACTCAATAATCTTACTCGGACAAGGTGAAGTGCTGATTCAACTTGTTCGAGAATAATACCTCTTTTATGTAATCATTTTTTATTACTCCT
Source organism: Methanosarcina sp. 1.H.A.2.2 (assembly GCF_000979975.1). NCBI lineage: Archaea > Methanobacteriati > Methanobacteriota > Methanomicrobia > Methanosarcinales > Methanosarcinaceae > Methanosarcina > Methanosarcina sp. 1.H.A.2.2. The sequence goes on along the minus strand of NZ_JJQL01000089.1, from coordinate 48,894 downwards.
TCTATATTATATCATATTGTATAGATATTATCCTTTATATAGTTTTGTAAGATTATAGCAACAGTACACTTAGTTATTTATTTCAATCAGTGGTTGGATGTATATCGCACCATTAAAATCGATATCATTACCTGCCTACCAATAAACAAAATATATTCCGAAAACAAGAACATATTGAATGAAAAATATTAGGAATTTGAATCGAATAGATCAAATGCTTAGCTTTGAACAATCTATATATTTTCCGGCTTTACTTGTAAAAATTTGGGATTAATCAAATTTCTTGAGCAATTCTATCTTAGATTTGATATTCAAGAAATGAGGCGGAAATTTTAGGAATAAGTAAAGGCGATATACTTGCCTTCTATGAGGAAGAAGGAAGAGTTTATATCGAGAGGATAATAGTGAGTCTCCATGGTATTTTTTCTCCTCTTTCTTCTTTTTGTGTAGGGCCGCCAGACAAGCTGGCGGAGGCGTTTAGATCTAATTGTGTATTAAAACTCGATTCTGGATAAAGGGACGTATTTCTCCGGTTAAATGGGCCTGAAAAGTTTTCAGGCCTCATCGTATCCTATTTCTTCTTTTGTAAGGTAGCAGGCAGGGTCATCTGCCCATACATCCCCGTAAACGGCTTCGGCTCGAACTCTGAAGTTTCCGTTGCAGACGTCGAACCATTTGCACTTTGCACAGCGGTCTCCACGAGCCTGAATAAGAGGCTTCCTGTGCTTGAGCCCGGCCATCAGTTCGTCGCTCAGGTCGGTCCAGATCTCGCTGAAAGGCCGTTCCCTCACATTCCCGAAAGAGTGATGTCTCCAGAACTGGTCTGCGTGTACAGCGCCGTCCCAGGAAACGCATCCGATGCCTATTCCTGAGGAATTGCCCTGGTTCATCGAGAGGAGTTCGAATACCTCGGCAGCCCTTTCCGGATTTTCTTCAAGGAGCTTAATATAGAGGTAGGGACCGTCGCAGTGGTTGTCCACAGTCAGGACTTCTGCAGGGAAGCCTTTTTTGTGCAGCTCCTTTGTCCGTTCCATAATCAGGTCTACAGCCTGTCTGGACTCTTCGAGGGAAAGGTCTTCATCTACCATCTTCGAGCCTCTGCCTGCATAGACAAGGTGATAGAAGCAGATCCTCGGGATTTTTTCTTTCTCAAGGAGGTCAAAGATTGCAGGGATGTCCCTTACGTTTTGCTTGTTGATGGTAAAACGCAAGCCCACTTTTATGCCTTCTTCCTGGCAGTTATGCAGGCCCCTTAGAGCTGCATCGAATGCTCCCTGCATGCCCCTGAACCTGTCATTTGTCTCTCTTATGCCGTCAAGGGAAATTCCGACGTAAGAAAGCCCTACCTCTTTTAATTTCTTTGCAAGAGGTTTATCTATAAGAGTCCCGTTTGTTGAGATTACGGCCCTCATCCCCTTCTCTCTGGCGTAGGCTGCAAGCTCCGGCAGGTCTTTTCGCATCGTGGGCTCGCCCCCGGAGAAGAGCATAACAGGAGAGCCAAAAGCTGCAAGGTCATCGATAAGGGCTTTTCCCTCTTCGGTCGAAAGTTCGTTTTTGAACTCCACATCCTGTGCCTGGGCATAACAGTGGACGCATTTCAGGTTGCATCGGCGGGTCATGTTCCAGACTACTACCGGTTTTTTATCTTTCGAAAACTGCAGTAGGTGAGAGGGAAGCCTCTTTGAGTCCCTTCCATAACGAAGGGCATCAGAAGGTTCCACGGTTCCGCAGTAAAGTTTTGAAATGCCTATCATGTCGATCCGTCAAAATTAAGATTGTTTTCCAGAATTTTAAGTATTGTTTTTTGAACCGGCTTTTATGGGTAAATTTTTAGTTGGTCTTTTATTTGCCAGTCCTCAAAACAATTTGAGTTAAACCTCAGATGGCTTCACCGGGAAAGATTCTGAGCGCTTTCCCGGCATAAATTTCTGAGTATACTTGTAGAATATTTCTTGAATAACCCTTAGAGCTGGTTGTTCATAGCTCTTTTTTCATAGCCTTTATCAGGGCTTCGAAGGTGAACTCATCAGGGATTACATCTGCATTGATCCCGTGTTTTTTCAGGGTATTTCCTGTAGGAGTCCCGATGGCGCCTACAACAGCCTTGCCAAGAGTCTCTTTTATGGTCTCTCCTGCTCCCAGCTTTTCCGCATGTTTCATAAAGCCTTTGACCATCATTGAGCTTGTAAAGGCAAAGGCATCCATTTCTCCTGAGAGAGCGCGTTCTATGAGCTCTTTTTGGGCTGCACCTTCAGGGATGTTGAGGGTGTACACATGAGTCTCATAGACTGTTGCTCCGCACTTTTCAAGGCCTTCTATCAAAACCTTAGCCCCAAAAGCGCTTCTTGCAAGGTCAAATATTTTCCCTTTTACCTCAGGGCAGAGAGCTTCTACAATTCCTTCGGAACTGTAATCTTCGGGCAGGAAAGAATCTTCAATCCCTATTTTTACAAGCTCTTTCTCCGTGTTCGGGCCGATTGCTATTACCCTGGTCTTTTTCAGGGCTGTAATGAATTTTTCCTTTTCAGTTTCCGTGAGCTTGTCCAGTGTGAAAGTTATCCCGTTTGCGCTTGTAAAAACAACGTAATCCGAAGTTCCGTCAATGACCCTCTGAATGAAGGGCTCAAATCCTTCGTCTTTCATGCCTTCAAGCTTTATCATGGGGGCATAGATGGGCTCAAAGCCGTACTCTCTGGCAAGTGCCTCAGACTTTTCGCGGTAACTTTCCGGCCTCATGATTGCAAGGACAGGCTTTTTTCCTTCTGTCATGTTCCCTTCTCCTGTCATTTCGTCGGGTTAAAATTCCACTCCCGTTAACTGTTCTCCGAGGATATCGTGCAGGCGGACCACGTCTCCTACAACCGTGATGGCAGGAGCCTTTACTTTTCGTTCTTCTGCCAGGTCTGCGATATCTGCAATGGTTCCAACGGTTACCCGCTGGTCAGGTCGGGTCCCTTTCTCTATGACTGCAACAGGGGTTTTCGGGTCCTTTCCGTGCTTCATGAGCTCTTCAGTATTTCGCCTGAGCATCTTTACACCCATAAAGATTACAATGGTCCCGTTGAACTTTGCCAGGGTCTCCCAGTCCAGTCCACTCTCTTCCTTTGTGGGGTCTTCGTGCCCTGTTATAAAGGTGACCATCGACGTGCTTTCCCTGTGGGTTACGGGAATTCCTGCATATGCAGGCACTGCAATTGCAGAGGTAATCCCTGGCACGACTTCGAACTCTATGTTTTCTGCTACAAGCACCTCAGCTTCTTCTCCTCCCCTTCCGAAGACATAGGGGTCCCCTCCTTTTAGCCGGACCACCATCTTGCCTTCCTTTGCCTTCTGCACAAGCACTTCATTGATTTCGGACTGGGTCATGGTGTGATTGCCCGCGTATTTTCCCACATCGATTTTCTCTGCGCTTTCCGGCATTGAGTCCAGGATCACTTTTCCAGGGAGCTGGTCATAGATAATGACTTCAGCACTGTCAATCAGCCGACGGGCTTTCAGGGTCAGAAGCTCAGGGTCGCCGGGACCAGAACCCACAAGATAAACTTTTCCGTAATTTCCTGACATATGACGACGGTTCCTTTTTCTTCCTTTACAATTGTTGATAGATAATTCTCTTCCTTCATGTCGTGATAGATGACACCTTATACTTTCATGGGAAGGTTCCATAACAGGATAACTTCTTCTGAAGGTGGAAAGCCATCTTCTAATAAGAAGGAGAGGTTTTATAGAAATGTAAATCTGTAGGGTTTAAAGAGCTTTTATAATAAATAGTATACCATCTTCATACAGTTTTATTGCCAAGCTTATATATATTAAATCGTATACTTATCTTATATCTCTTATTCCTCTTTTGTATACTATATGTGTTTGCTTATGGTTTGATTCTTGAAAAAGAGAGTGTTATTAAAGAATATAGAGCGACTGGCAATTAATAAATACCTCTGATGTAATTAGTGAGTTCATTGTAACTTATAATTTCATTGTAACTTATAATTTCATTGTAACTGATAATTTCATTGTTACCAATTTCATTGTAACTGATAATTTCATTGTTACCAATTTCATTGTAACTGATAATTTCATTGTTACCAATTTCATTGTTACCAGTTAGTAATTTCATCATAATCAGTGAGTTCATCATGCTTCGCATAACTTTTCTAGGCACTGGAGGGTCCCTCCCGACCCGTAACAGAAATCCGTCAGCAGTAATGATCAACAGAGAAGGGGAACTTATACTCTTTGACTGTGGAGAAGGCACCCAGCAGCAGATGATGCGGGCAAAGACAGGCATGATGAGCCTGTCCTCTATTTTCATCAGTCATTTTCATGCAGATCATTTTCTCGGAATTCCTGGCCTCATTCAAACTATGTCCTTCCTGGGCAGGAAAGAGCCGTTGACGATCTACGGTCCTGAAGGGACCAGGGAATTTACTGAGCTTTTTAAGGCCCTTGGCTATTTCAACCTTAAATATGAAATACGGGGCGTGAAACTGAGTCCCGGAGACACTGTAGAAGGGGAAAGTTATGTAGTCCGGGCTTTAAAGACCGAACACAGCATCCCGAGTCTTGGCTATGCCCTTGTGGAAAACCCCCGCCCCGGACGTTTTAACAGGGAAAAGGCAGTCGAACTCGGCGTTCCTCCTGGTCCCCTTTTTGCAAAACTTCAAAGGGGAAATCCTGTAGAAGTGGACGGAAGGCTCGTAAGGCCCGAAGAAGTAATGGGAATCCCGAGGCCCGGAAGGACAATCGTGTACACCGGAGATACCAGGCCCTGTGAATCAGTGCTTGAAGCCAGCAGGGATGCCGACCTCTTAATTCATGACGGCAGCTTCGCTGACGAGATGGCAGACTGGGCGGAAGAATCCATGCATTCGACAGCAGGTGAGGTTGCAGCCCTTGCAAAAGAAGCCGGAGTCAGGAAACTGGTCCTTACCCATATCAGCTCACGTTATACTGATGATGTGGAACCTATCCTGAAAGATTCAAAAATAGTTTTTGAAAATGTAGTTGTAGCCGAAGACCTGATGGAACTTGAGATACCATACAGACCTGAATAAGCAGACCTGAATAAACATACCTGAACAAGCAGACCTGAATAAGCAGACCTGAAAAACATACCTGAAAAACATACCTGAAAAACATACCTGAACAAACAGATATGATTGAGCCTTCATATACTGGGTACAGGGCTTTTTGCGGAATATTTGAAGTTTTCTTTAAAGCAGAGTTTAAAAATTAGATTAAATCTCTCTACAGGAAATAAACCTGCAGAAAGAATCTTTATTCAGTATTATCAGGTTGTTCAGACAAGTGTCCAGTCCAGGTTTTTGTTTTCAGCGTCGTAGAGTGTAACTCTCATGGTCTTGTCTTCGATTTCATAGATCTGCTTGACACCGAGATAGAATGTGTCTCCAGGGTTGATTTCAATTTCACCGTTGACCCTTCCGAAGTACACCCTCCCTTTTGTATCATTTTCTTCAACTGTCACACCTTTCCAGGCCATGTTATGGGTTACGCTTATAACCCTGCACTCAAAGCGGTCGACTTCACGTATTTCATTCATGAGAATCCCTTTTAAATCTTGTTTAGGGTATAGTTGAGACCTTACTTAAATAGAACTTCTGATAAAGAATAATGATTTTTATACATAAAACTATCCCAGAGGCTTTAACAAGAAACTTCTCTTCCAAACTTCTTATAATTTTCTTAAAATCTTCTTATAAACTACCAAAGAGCTGAAAAGAAAACTTCCTTAGACTGAACAAATTAGTCTTCACAGGAAACTTGTAAAAACATGTAAAGAGTTATACCTAAGATGGGTGCCTGGAAATATCTCATAGAAAAGGGATTAAAAGGCACTTTCTCATTTAGGTTATTTCTCTTTCAAGGGTTATACATAAAGTTGGGTTGGGTCCTGGATAAAATCTTTCCTGCCCAATCTTGCAAGGGCTTTTTCAAAGTCTTTACCGCTGACAATTTCCCTATCTTCGATGATTGCCTGATGAAGGGCGGTTTTAAGGATTTTTTCTACAATATCCCTGCCTGAAAGCCCTTTAGCTTTCTTTGCAAGTGTCTGGAAATCAAATTCCTCTACCTGCAGAGGGAAAGTCTTCACATTTGATTCCAGTATATGAACGATTTCTTCTTCCGCCGGAAGGACAAATTCAATCTCTTCTTCGAACCTGCTTCTCACAGCAGAGTCCAGGGAATTGACACGGTTTGTAGAACAGATGGTACAGACTCCGTCTCGTTCAACTATTCCGTCCATTTCAGTCAGAAGGGCATTTACGATTTCGCTTACGTCTCCTCTGAGCTCCTGAAATCGCCTGTCCAGGGCAATGGCATCAAGTTCGTCAATGAAGATTATACAGGGAGACATCTCTTCTGCCCGGTCATATAACTGGTGGATCTGACGGGCTCCATCCCCGACATATTCCCCTATTAGCTGGGTAGCCTTGACCGGAATGATCGGCACATCGGTCTTGCTTGCAAGGGCTTTTGCGAGCATGGTTTTTCCAGTGCCCGAGGGTCCAAAGAACAGAATATTTCTTGGTGCCCATTTCCCAAAACGTTCGGGCTCTTCCAGAAAGCGTTCAATAAGCCTGCATTTCTGTTTTGCAAGTTCCTGCCCTATCACATCTTCAAATCTAACATCACTTTTTATTTCTTCAGAGGGAGAAATTCCATTTTCCTCTTCGGTTACGATAATGGATGTTGAGTTTCCTATTATGGATTCTGCAGGTTCCACATCTATAATGCGGTATGCGAAGTCAGGAAACATTCTCTTGTCAAAGAGATAATCTCCTTTGCGGGCAACATTCCCATTCCACTGTTCCCGTGCATAGAATTCAAAAACATCCTTGTTTTCAATAACAGGATATTCTTCCATCATGCCGCTCAGGGGATATCCTTCAGGCTTCAGGATAAGAAGTTCGGATGTGGATTTCCCGAGCTCGGCATTGTTCTCGTGAATTTTCTTCGCGTTCACTCTTTGTGAGACCGGTCGCACTTTGTTATCAACTCGAATACTTTTCTATACCTAATACTTTTCTATACCTTATAGTGACCTGAAGAGCTAATATAATTAACCCCATGAACCAGTATGGATATTCGATTGCGAAAGCCTTATCTTAACTCCGTATAACAGAAACCCGTTTACTGAAAATTATTCATGCAGGACATTATTTTCCTATCATTTATCTGTATAATACAGTCTATGGACTTCAGGTAACCATTATATATTCATATATTTAATGTAATGTATAGATGTGTATGTCCTGAAGGATATCTTCCAAATGTAAAATATTTATAGGAGTAAGCCCTAAAAAGCTTATTGTTTAAAATTTGCTTGAACAATCGTTTATGCAGGCTTTGATGAATTATTTCTTTGAGTAAAGAGGCTTCCATAACGGATTATTTGGCAAATCCCTCAGGTCTACTCATTTGAAGTAAAAATGAAGTTCGATTAAAAGGGAAAGCTAATATATTAGAGCAATAATATAAATATTTTAATTATTAGATTAAAACTATTTTCAAAAATAGTTAAAAGCTGGCAATTAATTACCAGTGTGTTACCCGATTAATCTATCTGTATGGTAATACTGTGTATGTAATATAGAAATTTAAATAATGCAAAAAATCTTAAGCATCTAACTAAGTTAATTCTAGAGTATGATTTATATGTTTACTATGGAGAATACGGACGGTTTCGACCAAAAAACTCTTGATAAGATGAACGCTGAAGTCAAAAAGACTATGAACAAGCACGACCCAAAGTCGAAAGATTATAAGAAAATCTGTGAACAGGTTGAAGACCAGGTCTTCGACAGGTACTGTTCTGAGGTGTTCAGACCCTCTCTTAAACTTTAAATCTTGCCGCTGGATAAAACTTATCCCGGTAAGTTTTTTGTTTTTGGTTTTGGTTTTGTTTCTTATTTTTGATTTTGGTTTTGGTTTTGGTTTTGGTTTTGGTTTTGGTTTTGTTTCTTATTTTTGGTTTTGATTTTGGTTTTGGTTTTGTTTCTTATTTTTGGTTTTGATTTTGGTTTTGTTTCTTATTTTTGATTTTGATTTTAGTTTTGTTTCTTATTTTTGATTTTGATTTTAGTTTTGTTTCTTATTTTTGATTTTAAGACAGTTCAATTTCTCCACTCCTCTTCCCTTTTTGGAGAGTTTTAATTTATATTGATAACTTTTTTATATCCCTGCTTCTTATTTTCAATCATGGTTTATTGGAAAAATAGGGCTATTGTTTCCCTTCTGGTTGTGCTCTTGCTTGTTAATGCAGCAGGTGCGGCTTCCAGTACGGGTAATGCTTCCAGTACGGGTAATGTTTCCAGTGCGGATAATGCTTCAAGTGTGGGTAATGTTACAGCAGCTGAATTATTTACAACTTCTGTTAATTCCAGTACGGAGAACGATCTTTTTTCCGAATTAAGTGCGCAGATGGAGCTCTATAACGAGAACTTTGATAACGTGCCATCTCTTGTTAAAAGGCTGGTGGCAAGTGAAGAGATTGCGGGGAGAATTGAACTTGAGAATGGTGAAATGCTCTACGTAACTTTACTTATGAGGAGTGGAAAAGTAGGAGAATTTTACAGGTATGACACTCCCAATGATCCAAATTCAAAGTTCGGTCCCTCCATAACTGTGGAATCCGATGAAGAGACTATCAGGGAGATAATTGCTTCAGATGATCCTTTAAGGAAAGCTGTAGAGAAAATGAATGACGGATCTCTCAATGTAGAAGTAAAAGGTTTCTTCCGAAACACAGTGTTCTGGAGCATAAAACAGCTGTATTCATAAACTCGATAATGTATTCATAAGTGATAAATTAACTTCAACTAAATAAAATAACTTCTTCTAAATAATATAAATCCAACTAAATAAAATAGCTTCAAATAAAAAATATAGATTCAAATACAGAAAATAAAGAACATAGATTAAAACAAAAACATGCAGGGATTTCCCCTCCTATGCCACCAGGAAAAGGAGGGGAGTCCTGATTCATTTTCTTACTTTGATGCCGGCTCAGTGCTTTACTACTTCTCCGGGAAGGGTGGCTCTTCCTTTGTGCATTATCACGCCTATATTTATGCTCGTATTGATGCCAGTATGCACATCATCTCCCATGATCACGCCGAGTTTTCTTCTGCCGGAGTCAAGAATCCTGCTTTTCAGCATCACCTTTATGTTCTTTCCATCGTGACGGAGGTTTGCAACCTTCGTACCGGCTCCAAAATTACAGCGGCGCCCGATGACGCTGTCTCCTACATAACTCAGGTGCCCCACATGAGTGCCTTCCATAACAATTGTATTTTTTACTTCCACGGCATTTCCGATTCTGACACGGTTGCCTATTGCAGTTGAAGGACGAATAAAGCAGTTGGGCCCTATATCGCAGTTCTCACCTATTACCACAGGCCCTTCGATATAGGAACCGTTTCGGATGAGAGTGCCTTTTCCGATTGCAACTTCACCTTTTATGGTTGCATTTGGCTCCACGGTGCCTTCACAGCTACCCCTGAGGTCTTTTAAAAGGTGTTCGTTTGCTTTCAGGAGGTCCCAGGGATATCCTATGTCAATCCACCTGCCTTCGAGGGGGCTGTAGCCTACAGGCGCTCCGCTGTCGATCAGCATCTGAATGGAGTCTGTTATCTCAAGTTCTTTTCTTACGGAAAGCTGGGTTTTATCAATTAAGTCAAATATGGACTCCCTGAAAAGGTAAATCCCGGCATTTGCAAGGTTTGTCGGGGGATTTTTCGGTTTTTCAATTATCCTGACTACTTTATTATTCTCGGTCTCAAGAACTCCGAAATCCGAAGGGTTTTCCACCTCTTTTACGCAGATTACAGCTTCTTCTTTCCTGGAAACCAGAGATTTCAAGTCCTCCTGCCCGATGAGCATGTCCCCGTTAAGTACAAGGAATGCCCCTTCAACGTGCCCTCTTGCATAGCCGATAGCATTTGCAGTTCCTAGCTGCTCCTTTTGCTGCACATACTCGATGCTTACTCCCCATTTGCTTCCGTCCCCGAAGTGGGCTTTTATTTGCTCTTCCAGGTATCCCGTAATGAAGACAAAACCCTCGATACCTGCTTCTACGGCTGCGTTCAGGATATGTTCAAGTATCGGTTTGTTTGCAACCTGAAGCATTACTTTAGGGCAGTCGGAGGTGAGAGGTTCCATCCTTGTGCCTTTGCCTGCCACAAGGACAACTGCTTTCATTTAAGCGCCTCCTTCACTATTTTTTCTGCCATGTCGTAGATCTCATCTACATTTTCCCTGGCTTCTGCCGTAATCCTTACCTTTGCTTCCGTGCCCGAGGGGCGGACAAGTACCCAGCCGTTTTCAAGTTCCACGCGGATCCCATCAATGTCAAGGACTTTTCCAAGGGGTTCAAGCCTTGTTTTTACCTTTTCCATGAACTCTGCTTTCTTTTCGTTTGCACATGGAAGAGCACCTCTTTTTGTGGCATAAACAGGAAGTTCTGCCCTGAGCTCACTTAACTTCTTTTCCCTGACAATTTCAACAAGCTTTGCAGCTGCATAGATCCCGTCAGGGCAGTAGGAAATCTCCGGGAAAATCCAGCTTCCTGAAGGCTCTCCGCCGTAGATGGCTCCGTACTGCTTTATGCCCTCTGCAACATAGACATCCCCAACTCTTGTCCTTATGATTTCAGAACCTTCAAGATAATCATCCACCATCATGGAGGTATCTACAGGCACGACAACAGCTCCTTTTTTATCTCCGCATTCAAAACGCCCGAATATTGCAAGCAGGTCGTCTCCGGATACGAAGTTACCTTTTTCGTCGACTGCCATCATCCTGTCCGCATCTCCGTCATGGGCTATTCCGAGGTCGGCTTCGAACGCCACAACTGCCTTTTTAAGCAGGGAGAGGTTTTGATCATTGGGCTCAGGGTTTCTTGCCGGGAAATGTCCGTCAGGCTGGGAATTCAGGGTTATTACCTGACAGCCAAGTTCCTGCAGGAGATATGGGGTGATTGTACTTCCCGCTCCGCATCCGCAGTCGAGAACCACGCGCAGCCCGGAATTCCCTACAAGACCCTCGATCATATCCATGTGGTCCCGAATGGCATTTTCGTCTTCAGCAATTTTCCCTATAAAGTCCCAGGTAACTCGCGAAAAGTTTTCTTTTTCGATAGCTTCTTCAATTTCTTCCTGCTGGGCTGAGTCAAAAGCCATGCCGTCAGGATTCCATAGCTTTATCCCCACATACTCTGAGGGGTTATGTGAAGCTGTAACCATTACTCCGCATTCATATTCTCTGGCTGCATATGCCAGAGTCGGAGTAGTTACCATGCCCACCTTTGTAACATCACAGCCTGCAGCAGTCAGCCCGGCGACCAGGGCGTGCTCTATCATAGGCGCCGAAACCCGTGGGTCCCTCCCGATAACTGCGGTCTTTTTCCGGCTTCCTAACACAAGCCCTACCTGCAGTGCAAGTTCGGGTGTAACTTCTTTATTAACTATGCCTCTAATTCCTGAAGATCCGAAGAGTTTCATAAATCCCACTCCATATTTCATGAAGTTTTATTCTGTTCTGAAATCCCGTATTCTGTTGTTATATTTAAATCCTGATATTCTCAGCCTTTACAATCATTCGACAGTAACACTCTTTGCAAGGTTGCGAGGTTTGTCAATAGAGCAGTTTCTGGCTAGAGCAGTGTAATAAGAAAGCAACTGAAGCACGACAACACTCAGAAGGGGAGCCAGCAGTTCGTCGCTCTGGGGGACTCTGAGGACAATATCTGCATACTTTCCTATTTCCGTGTCCTTACTGTCGGCAATCGCGATCACAACAGCGTCCCTGGCTTTCACTTCTTTAATATTGCTGAGCATCTTTTCATAAGTCTGTCCCCTGGTGGCAATTGCAACTACAGGAGTTCCCTCGTCAAGAAGGGCAATAGGTCCGTGTTTCAGTTCTCCTGCAGCAAAGCCTTCGGCATGCACATATGAGATCTCTTTGAGTTTCAGCGCTCCTTCGAGAGCTATAGGATAGTTAAGGTGCCTGCCAAGGAAGAAGTAGCTCTTTGCATGGGCAAAGTTCTCAGCACATTCCTTTATCGCTTCCTTCTGGTTAAGGATCTGCTGGATCTCTCCCGGGACTTTCCGGATTTCCGTAATGAAATTCTTTACATAATCATGGCTTAACTTGCCCCTTACAAGAGCGAACTTTACAGCGAGGAGATATAGAAGGGTAATCTGGGTACTGAAGGTCTTTGTGGCAGCGACTCCTATTTCGGGTCCTGCCCGCGTATAGAGTACGCTGTTTGCCTCTCTTGTAATCGTGCTTCCCACAACATTCGTAATTGCAAGCGTGGGACAGTTGTAAGACATAATCTCCCGCACGGCTGCAAGAGTATCTGCAGTTTCTCCTGATTGAGTAATCGCAATGGCAAGGGTCCCCTCATTCATCACAGGGTTTCTGTACCTGTACTCCGAACAGATATCAATATCGCAGTGGATTCCTGCCAGCTGTTCAAACAGGTATTTCCCAAGTAAGCCTGCATGCCAGGAAGTTCCGCATGCCAGGATCTGAACCCTTGAAAGTTTCCTTATTTCGTCTTCACTGAGGTTCAGTTCGTTTAAGTATATAGCTCCTTCAAGTTCAGAGACTTTGCCTGCCAGGGTGTCGTGGATTGCAGTGACCTGTTCATGAATCTCTTTCAGCATGAAATGTTCATAACCTGCTTTTTCTGCAGCCTCAAAGTCCCATTCTATCTTTTCTATCTTCTTTTCCCTGAGATTTCCTTCCCTGTCAAATATCTCCACACCTGAAGGGCTCAGCACTGCTGTCTCAAAGTCATCTACAAAGATAACATCCCTGGTATAGTTCAGAAAAGCGGTTACATCAGATGCAGCAAAATTTTCCCCTTTCCCGAGCCCTATGACGAGAGGGCTGTCCTTGCGGGCAAGCACGAGTTTTCCCTGTTCATCCGCAGAGATTATTCCAAGAGCATATGATCCTTCAATCTCTTTTAAGGCTTCTCTAAGTCCTACAAGAAGTTCGCATTGAGCTTCTTTTCCATCCGGTTTCCCATAGATGTGCTTGTGCAGAAGATGTGCGATCACTTCTGTATCGGTTTCGGATTTGAATTGGTAACCCTCTCCAATAAGCCTCTCTTTCAATGCCATGTAATTTTCAATAATCCCGTTATGCACGATCGAGATTTTTTCCGGGTTTACTCCCGAGTTATGAGGATGGGCATTTTCCGTATTTGGGCGTCCATGGGTTGCCCAGCGGGTGTGTCCTATTCCGACAGTTCCTCCGAGTTTCTTTGGGATTTCGGATTCGAGATTTATGATTTTCCCGACTGCCTTATAAGTTTCAATTCCACTGCCAAGAACGGTAATCCCTGCGGAGTCGTATCCCCTATATTCAAGTTTTTTGAGAGATTCTATAAGAACCGGTGCAGCAGCATTTCTTCCTGCATATCCGACAATTCCACACATTTTTTTATCTCCTTCTTAAGAGCTCAGAGGACCACCGAATCACGGGGCAGGTCTCTGTAAATAGTGTTTCCAGACTCTACCTGACAGTTGACAGCAATCATTACTCCGGCTTTCACGAGCACTCTGCCTCCTATCCGGTTATCGTCCCCAATGATAGTGCCGAGTTTTGGAGCTTTGTGGATCCTGCAGTTAATGTTTATCTCAAGGTTTTCTTTTTCCTCTGCAGTAAAACCCGGACCAAGGGTATTGTTGCTTCCAATTATGCAATTGGAGATCTGCCCGTGGGAAGAAATCCGGCAGTCATTCATTATGATGCTGTTCTGGATTTCGGTAAAGGACCTTATGGACACATTGTCTCCTATAGTAGTGGAGGGCAGAATTACTACATTAGGTCCTATATCACAGTTTTCCCCGATTACTACCGGACCTACAATATAGGTTCCGGCACGGATTTTTGTGTTTTTTCCGATTTCAACCTTTCCGCGAATTATTACTCCTTCTTCAAGTTCTCCTTCTTGCTTCAGGTTTCTGGAGGAGTTTAATACAATTGAGTTTGCTTTCAGGAGATCCCAGGCATGGACCGCATCCAGCCACTTGGATTCGGTTGAGATTGAAGTGACTACTTTTCCTTCGTCAATCATAAGCTGGAGGGTATCGGTTATCGCATATTCTCCGTTTTCGGATATAGGAGTTTTTTCAATAGTTTCAAAGACCTGCGGCGTAAAAATATAAATTCCCGTGTTTACAAGATGGCTTAAATCTCCGGGTCTTTTTTCCAGAATCTGGGTAACTCTCTTCTTTTCTTTCAGTACCACTCCATAACCTGCCGTGTCCTTCATTCTTACGGTTAAAAGGCTCGCATCTCCTTCATAATTGTTAAGGATATCAGCTATGGTTTTTGGTTCTACCAGGTTGTCCCCGTTCAGGACAAGGAATTCGGAATCCTCGGGACGTATTAGTTTTTTTGCCTGTTCAATCGCATGTGCTGTCCCGAGCTGGGCTTTTTGCTCGACATATTTTATATTGACCCCGAAATTCAGTCCGTCTTCAAAATAGTTCATTATGCGTTCTTTTTCATACCCGACAATCAGTATGATCTCATTGATTCCGTTTTTCTCAAGAGAAGATATGACATGTTCCAGAATAGGCCTGTTGGCTACAGGAAGCATCACTTTGGAACGGGTAAGAGTAAGAGGCCTGCAGCGCAGTCCTTCTCCTGCTGCGAGGATAATAGCTTTCATAGAGTTAAAGAACCTTTTTTTAGAATTTATACATTGCCTTCAGAAGATATAAGATGAATATAAAAATTTGCTTATAAAAAAAGATGATTCTTTACATTGTATAAAATTTTCTAGTTAATGTGTGGCCTATAAAAAATAATAATATGTCTAAAGATTAAAACAGAAAAAAATATATAAATATGTAAAAAGAGAACAATCCTGACTTTTAATCGTGAAGAAAGTTCTAACTTTTTTAAAGTTGGGGGGCAGGCTTATCTATAGAGGATAAAAAGCCCTGCCACATAAACCAGATATGCCCCGAGAATTACGCCTCCTTCCCATCTTTCCAGCTTTTTTCCAGTGATCCCGAAGATTATAAGGGCGAGAGATATCAGGAACATGAACGGGAAATCGTATCCTGCAAGCTGTTCCGAAACAGGGAGCACGCGAATCTGGGATGATGCCCCGAGGATCATGGCAATGTCCATTGTATTTGCTCCGAGGATGTTTCCTATGGAGAGGTCCTGGTGCCCTTTCTTGAGGGAGGTAATTGCAGTTGCAAGTTCGGGAAGGGATGTTCCTATCGCGACCGCCGTCAGGGCTATTATTACTTCAGGGATGCCCATCCATTCGGCTATTTTTATTCCTGAATCTACCAGGATCCTGCTTCCTATAACTACGGAAAGGGAGCCGAGAACGAAGAAAGCTATATCTTTCCGGATATCTTTGATTTTTAGTTTTTGTCTACCTGTTTCATTATCTTCAAACAACACGCGCTGGGTCTTTGAAGCATGGAAGAGGAAAGCAAAAAACACCAGCAGAAGTATAATCCCATCAAGCCGGTTCACACTTCCGTCGCGACTGATTATGATAAGGACAATTCCTGAAAGGAGCATAAGCCCGCTTTTAATGGGAAACGTATCATCCTTCATAGGGATTGCTTTTACAGCTATAATCGAACCCAGTACAAGCCCGGTGTTGCATATGACCGAACCCACTGCATTTCCTATTGTTACGTCTGTATGCCCGATATAAGCTGCCGTTGCAGAAACTGCAAACTCCGGAGCTGTGGTTGCAAAACTCACAATCGTAGCCCCTATAAGCATTTTTGGGATCCCGCTTTTGTTTGATATTGCAATCGCAGCTTCAATGAACCAGTCCGAACCTTTGCTTATCATAGCAAGGCTGAGCAGAAAAAGAAAGATCAAAAGCAAGTCCATGGCGTCCTTTAAAGAGTACAAAGAATATAACTCATACGCTCCTGTTTTTGCAGTTTTTAGGGTTTTTGTCTAATGGTCTTTTGATTATGCAGCCTTTTCAGAATTTTTGTATCCGGACCTCAAAGTAACAGGCTTTCAAATTGAAAAGATTCTGGGAATACTTTTCTGAAATTGATTTGCAGGTGTTGTGAAAAACTGTTCTTTCTTTGGGAACTGCCTTTCTCATTTAGATATAAATGAGAGTTATCGAGAAGAAAGTGTTCGGGGGTTAACAATCAGGAGTCAAATTTATATATCACAATTGTATGATTATGTATACAGTACCAAACATTTTGTGCTTTTTTGGCAATACAACCTTGACGTATCTTTCCTTTCAATTTCTCTCGGATGTTTACGAATCATTTTTAGCAAGTTAACTCATCATTACAGGGAATCTCATGCTTGATCCGATACTTCTACTTGGACTGGTAGTTGCCGTACTTATTATGTCCCTTGTCGCACAGGCCCTCAGCTGCTATTTCCGGATTCCTTTTATCGTTTTCCTTTTGATTGAAGGAATCATCGTAGGGCCTGAGGTCCTTAACCTGCTGGACCCTGCCCTCTATATCGAGGGGCTAAGTGCTATCGTGGCAATCTCGGTATCCGTGATTGTTTTTGACGGGGGGCTTCATATTGACCTGAAGCATATAAGGATGGTTCAGGAAAGTGTCCTTAAGCTGACAACAATAGGAGTCTTTGTTACCTTCCTGGGAGCCACGGTTCTGACCAGCCTCCTGATAGACATCCCTCTCGAACTCGCTGCCCTTTTCGGAGCCCTTGTCACGGCAACAGGGCCGACTGTGATAACTCCCATTGTAAGGAATATCCAGATTAGCCACAAGCTTGGCAAGATCCTGGAACTTGAGGGGGTCCTGAATGACGCTGCCAGTGTGATCCTTGCAGCCATGGTCTTCGAATGGGTCGCAGCAGAGCTTTCCGGGACTGATGCTGTGATCTTTATCCTTTACAGATTGGGGATAGGAATTGCACTGGGGTCTTTGAGCGGGTTTGCCCTCCGCTGGTTCTTCACTCGGGGAACAGTGATCAGCAATCGGACCGCAAGGCTGGTTTCCCTGACCGCCGTATTTGCCTGCTTCGTTCTTTCAGAATACCTGGGCAACGAGTCCGGGATTCTGGCGGTAGCCGTCTTCGGGATCATCCTCGGGACTTCTGAATTCCCTTACAAGGATACTATCAAGGAATTCAAGAGTGACATTGTGATTGTGATGCTTTCCCTGATTTTCATCCTGCTTGCGGCAATGCTTAAATTTGAAGATATCCAGAGAATAGGGGTAAGCGGGATAGTCCTTGTACTGCTTCTCATATTCCTCATCCGCCCTGTGGCGGTCTTCGTTTCGATGTGGAACTCGCAGATCGGTACGAATGAGAAACTTTTCATTTCCTTTGTTGGGCCCAGGGGCGTTGTGCCGACTTCGGTTGCGACCTATTTTGCAATCAAGCTCGATTCGATGGGCATTCCGGGAGGGCAGGCCCTTGTGGGGCTTGTCTTCCTTACAGTTATCATCACGGTCTTCATGAGTGGCAGCCTGTCAAAAAAAGTGGCAGAGATGCTGGAGGTAATCCCTATGGAAATTCTTATTATTGGTGGTGGAAAGGTAGGCAGGATTCTTGCCGAACGTTTTGACAAAAGAGGAGAAAATGTAGTTGTTGTGGATATTTCCGAGAGCAACTGCAAAAAATGCATGGAACTCGGGATCCGGGTTGTCCAGGGTGATGCAGGGGATGTAAACGTCCTGAAAAAGGCAGGGATAGGGAATGCCAAATATGTGGTTGCTACAACCAATCAGGATAACACGAACCTTCTCTTCTGCCAGATTGCTAAAGTTTCTTTCGGATTCAGGGGTGACCAGCTGGTGGCCAGGGTAAACGAGATCGAAAATCTTCAGGCTTTCTGGAATCTGGGCATCCGCGCCATGAGCCCGGCCACAACCACTGCAGTGGTGCTTGACAACATGATCGGAAGGCCTCATCTCTTCTCCATGTGCGAGGTAGGGGGCGAAGGGGACATGATGGAAGTCAAGGTCACGAACCCCGGGGTAGTCGGGAAAGCCATCAAGGATATCCAGTTTCCTGAAAAGAGTCTCCTGGTTATGGTTCAGCGGGGCAGTGATTCTATTATCGCGCACGGGAGCCTTGTGCTTGAATATGAAGATATCGTAACCGTTATTGGGGAAGGGGATGCAGCCAAGCGGACCGCAGGTATACTTCACAAATAATTTTAAGTACTTTGTGGGGTATACTTTTCGATAATACACTTACTGGGAATACAAAAACAGAGAAAGTAATTTTGCATCATGGATTCAGGTTTAGAAAGGAAGATGACGCTCTCCCTTGCTGTGATAAACATACACGGAAGGGATAGCCACTCTGATTATCTTTTCCCGGGTTTTTCCCTGCGGGGAAGGGCGGACTGTATAATAACTGAATACTTTCACCCCGCTTCACTCAGCTTTATATTCTCTGCCGCGGTACTTTAGAGTGCCTCCCAAAATATGAAACTAACCATGAGGCTTGAGGTAGAATTAAGATGAAACAGACTGCAGAATCCATTAGAGATCGGTTTATGAAACTTGGCATCGATGTGCCTGTCGAGGACATCGAAAGCAGACTCGACGAGTTGATTACGAAGTTCAAAGTGCCTTCAAACGAGGCGCAACGCAGCGTAACAAACTATTTTTTGAAGAAATATTCCATTCCTAAAAATGAGTTTTATGTCAGGCAGGCTGAACCCCAGCTCACCAAAATTGCGGATGTTACGGAGAATGGGCAGTGGGCAAACCTTAAGGCAAAGGTTGTTCAGCTCTGGGAAAATACTCATGAATCCATATCTCAGGTTGGGCTCCTTGGAGATGAAACTGGAATCATAAAGTTTACCACCTGGAAAAATGCCGAACTCCCTCCCCTTGAGCAGGGAGAGAGCTACCTTCTCAGAAGTGTCGTTGTCGGAGAATACAACGAAAGGTTTCAGGTCCAGGTTAACAAAAACAGTTCCATAGAGAAGCTTTCCGAGCCTGTTGAAGTAGGAGGTGGCGATTTCATTCCTTCAGCAAGAGAGGCCGAACTCCGAAACATTGTTGATCTTGTGGGAAACCAGTGGGCTACAGTAAGAGGGAAAGTGGTCCAGCTCTGGGAAAACTCCCATGAGTCGATAGAACAGGCAGGGCTTATAGGAGATGAGACCGGTGTCATTAAATTCACTAACTGGGCAAGCTCCGAACTTCCTGATATGGAAGAAGGCAAAAGTTACATGCTGAAAAACGTGGTTATTAACGAGTGGAACGGCAAGGTCCAGATTCAGCTTAACAGGTCAAGCTCCATAGAAACACTCGATGAAGATATCGAAGTGGGGACTTCTGCTTTTACATATTTCGGGGCAATGATTGACATTCAGACAGGCTCCGGACTTATAAAGCGGTGCCCTGAGTGCAAACGGGCCCTGGTTAAAGGCGCCTGTGCAGAGCACGGGAAGGTCAAAGGGGAATATGACCTCCGGATAAAGGCAGTCCTTGACTCGGGGACTTCCACCCAGGACGCCCTGATTAACCGGGAGCTTACTGAAGAGATTGCCGGGATATCTCTTGACAGCGCCATTGCAATGGCTGCAGATGCCCTTGATCCCGGAGTAGTACTGGATAAATTAAAACACGAGCTTGTCGGCAGGTATTATACTATTAGCGGACACAAGCTTGACCGCTATATCCTTGTGGATTCCTTTACTCCAACGAGTTCCCTGGACAGGGAACTCCTTGATGAATTGCTTTCTGAACTGGAGGTGGCTTAAATGGCAGGCTTCTTTAGAGAAGTATCGCGCAGGGTTTTTTCCCAGGAACTGAAAGACTCAAACCTCACATCCAGGGACGAAAGTGACCAGTATGCCCCTCAGTATCTCCTTACTCCAACAGGGGCGAAGGTGAACCGTATCTTCATTGTGGGGACTCTTATCGAAAAGGAGGATATTGGTACTGACTCCGAATACTGGAGAGGCAGGGTTTCCGACCCGACAGGTTCCTTCCTTGTCTATGCAGGACAGTACCAGCCCGAAGCCGCTCAGTTCCTTGCTGAGTGCGAACTGCCTGCTTTCGTAGCGGTCATCGGCAAAACCAGCACCTATACCACCGATGATGGAAACGTCCTGACCTCTATCCGTCCGGAATCTATCCAGCAGGTAGATGAGCTGACAAGAAATCTGTGGGTACTCGATACTGCAAAGCAGACTCTTGAGAGGATAAGGGCAGTTGAGGCACAGGAAGACCCGAACTCAAAGCTTGCAAAAGAGCACTATTCCACTGATACTGAGATTTATCGTGAAATGGTTAAAAAAGCCCTTGAGTCCCTTAAAGACAATGCCTGAGAATTGCAAAAAGTAGCCGTAATTGGTAGTCGTCAAAAGTGACGGGCATCCTATCTTAGGGATCGTGAAATTCAGGGACATTTTACTCTGAATTCACATTTTTAAATTAGGAAGCCCTTTGCTTCTTTATTTTTTCTAAATCCTTTTTTCTCTTGCTTTTGTTTTGTTTTTCCTATTTCTTTTCAGATAGTTCACTTCTACATTTTAATGTGCTGAATAAGTTTTTCCTTTTTTCATGGTATTAGGGCATAAGAGGCAAAATATAGATAAATAAACGAAACATGATATAAAATGAGCAATGAGTAATTGAATAAGAGTCAACGCTAAAATAAGTTAATGAATTGGCATATGGGATGATCCTGTGAAAACCTATCTTGTGGTCTGGTTTAGTAGTGAAGGAGTTCGCCCGTCTGAGGTCAATCAGAGACTGTTGTCCCTGGGTTTTGAACCCATGCAGGGCAGCTACGATTTTGTATATAACTGGAACAGCAATGTTGGTGTCGAGAAGATTCTCGAGTTTGGAGATAAAGTCTACCTGAGCCTTCAGGGAACAGGTGTAATGTTCAAACTGGAGACCATGTGAACTGACAGGAGTTCGCCAAATATATAGTTCCAGAGACCTCGCCTAGCGAGGCATGTGCCTGAGTTCTTACAATAAAAACCCTTAGCAGGTTCCTGCGTATTACTTTTTCAGGATTTGCTGGTCGGCTTCAGGCGCTCAGGCTTCTTTTTATTTATTACTTATGATTCTCTTCCTGTTTTTGTTTTTTCAGGTTATCCCGGAACTTGATATATTCACAGCTCTCTCCTTCAAGGGTAAGTATCCTGCCGTTAATACTTCCTTTTTCAATTATTAGTTCCACAACACCTGGATTTGACATCCGGGGTTTTGTCGGAGAACCCGGACAGACCAGCATAACATCTTTCTTTTCAATCAAGGGGCGGTGAAGGTGCCCGAAAATCAGGACATCTACTCCCATTTCTTTTGCGAGGTAACCCTGGGCAGTTGTATCCATTACTGAAAGCCCTCCTTCATGTATTACCCCTACTTTGATCCCTTCAACCTCAAATTTCAGCCTTTCGGGAAGGAGCTTCCGGAGTTCTAAGGTATCATCATTTCCATAAACGGCTTTCAGCTTGCCGCTAGCACTGAATGCCTTATAAGCTTCTACAGTACTGAAATCCCCTGCATGGACAATCAGGTCACAGTCTTTGAGAATGCTTTGAAGTTGCGGGGGGATTTCTCCTTTCTTAAGGTGGGTGTCGGAAAGTGCGATCAGCTTCATGGAATACCTCCGGATTATCAGATGATTATCTAATATTAATATACTAAGATATTAAGATAAAAATGTGCAGCGTAATTAAAGATGGTTATTACAGTTAAACCTGAAAAATTATAGTTAAACCTGACAAACACAAAAAAACCGATACTGTTTTCGGAAAAATAACAGGTTCGAATTCCAAACTCGTGAGTCAGGAATACCTCGAACCGGAAGCTAAAACTCAGGAAAGTTATTCGACTGTCAGGTCAACAAGTTCGTACTCAAGGTTCTCGGTTTCTAACCTGTTAAGGAGTGCAGAGACCTGTTCATCTACTGAAACTACCAGGGATGAAAGTCCGTGGTATGCAGCCTCGATAACGGATTCGTTTGTCCCGAACATGACATTGGGGCTTATGCCGATCTTGCGAAGAGCAATTAACGATTCTACGCCTATTGCTGCGATATAGGGTTTTGAGTTTGCCAGCGTCTTCAGGCGCTCGAGGTCCACTTTTCTTGACCCTCCGCGCTCGACCCTGGGAACCTTGCAGATCGTGATGGTTGCGTTTTCCAGATCTATAAGGCCTTTGAGGCTGGTTACTCCCACATCGTCCCCCTGGGAGGCATCGGATATGACAGTGCCTGATGCGCCTGTCTTTTCCGTGCTGCTTACATAGAGAAGTCCGTGGTCCATTTTCAGGTAAACCTGCTGGCCTTCCTTGACTTCCTCTTTTGTGATGGCTGTCCAGGTTGAGACATGGCTGATTATGTCCTCCATGACAAAGCGGGCGTACCGCTTCATTTCGGCGGCATTTTCAAGGACCCACTCTACGCCTTCTTTTGTTATCCTGTACCGGACACGGCCCTCGGTTACAATAAGCCCGTCATTTACAAGCTCTTTGATGTATTCGGAAACAGCCTGGGGGGTTATTCCTATCTTTGCGGCAATCTCCTTTTGCCTGACATTGGGCTGATGGGCGGCAATCTCGATAAGGACCTGAAATTTGGTGACTCCGCTCTTGGTCTGGAGGATTTTAATCATCAATCGTAATTCTCCTCGACATCTTCAATTATTTTTAACCTCTGCCCCATTACTGATAGCCTTTCGGACCGGCGGGCAACGGCACAAATATAAAATGGGTTTTTGTTAAGAGTCCGTGTAAGGTTGCTCATTGAGGTGTTGCCCTCTTCTACCAGTCTTTCCAGTTCATCCATGGCATCCTTCACCTCTTCATACGGCTTGAATGTCAGCATAATGATATCACTGAGATCTTCAAAGGAGCACTGAAAGTTCACCTGAACCTTTGAATAAGAACTGTGGTATTCTTTTGAGGGTTTTTGTCCCGCTTCAGGGACTCTCCACTGGCTTTCAAGGAGCCCGGCTTTTTTCAGAATATGAAGGTTTTTTGATGAATCCGAACCTATGAACTCATCGATTTCTGCTCTGGTCATCCATTTATTAGAAAGTGCATCGAATATTTTTTTATGGGTTCTGGATCCAAAAGTCCTGAGTAATGGTACTAAATAGGAAGGATCGTTAATTATTCGAGTTCGTTTACCCATTTATGTCCTCTCCTTCTCGCCTTATGTTATCGGCTTTCAATATAATAAAGATTTGTGATGTGATTATTCGTTATAAGCGATATCAAGCCCTTCGGGCTTATCCCAGTTGAAAACAGGAGCAGCACGCTTCATATCACGTGATTTTTCATGCAGGGCATGGATAACAATTGGAAGGGCAATGGTAGCATCCACAAAAACCTGTACTTTTTTTGCCTGAGGTGCGATCTTTCCCCATGAAACTGCTTCGTCAAAAGTGCATCCTGAGAGTCCTCCCCAGTGTGGAGAATCGGAAGTATACTGGATTGCATAGTCATGCCCGCCAATATCCATTCCAAGAATCGAAGCTATTACCTCGGTCTGCTGGATGAAGTTCTTCGGGACTCCGCCTCCTACATAAACAACGCCTGTCCTTTCTGATTTTTCCACAATCTGTGTGATCTCGTCAACGTCTTTTATCTGGTCAATTTCAAGTTTCAGCCCTCTTCTCCTTGCAATGGTAAGCCCTATCCCTATGGAACTGTCCGACAGTGCAGGTACAAAAATCGGGACATTGTGCCTGTACGCGCTTACAACTATTGAGTCTTCAGCAGCTCCTCTCTTTACAAGCTCCTTTCCAAGAAGGTAAATGAACTCCCTTGAGGAACAGGAAATCTCTCCAATCTCCTCTGCAAAATCTGCAATCAGGTTATCTGCGGTCCTGAACTCTTCTTCCACTGCAAAGACATCATAAATCCTGTCCACACCTTGCTCAAAAAGTTTTTCATCATTAGCAAGATGTGAGCCCACATAGTGCTTCCTGCCGAGGGCTTCGTGACAGTCATGGAACAGGTTTGCCCCTGTGCTTACAAGGCAATCGATCATTCTTTCCTGGATCATATAGGAAAGAACTCTGCGCATGCCGGCAGGGACCATGGCCCCGGATAAGCCCATAAGCACTGTTGTGTTCTTCTCTTTGAGCATGTTATGCCAGGCCTGGACTGACTCTGCCAGCTTCCTGCCCTGAAAGCCGGTTTTGAGCATTCCGTCTATCAATTCACTTACAGACCTGTCTTTCACATCAATTGGAACTGTTGGGTTATTTGTAAATATATTGTGATGCATGCCATTCTCCATAATAAGCAGATCATGATATGTTTGCCTGTGACCCTAATATCCTGTCTGGAGGTACCCGACAATAGATGGTAAGAGACGCAAATAACGTTTAGGATTATATATTTTTTATTAAATATTAATATATGCAGACTATCTCGCCTGAGGATTCCTTACAGAGACAGGCTTCTCCGAAGGAAGACTGATTTGCTGTGTATAAGAGTTATGAGTTAAGAGGGAAAGATGTGTAATAGATCGTTTATAAGATAGTTTCTAATAATGACTGGATTCAATGATGATTAGATGCTTGATAGTTGCAGTTTGGTGAGTGGGTATAGGATAGTATCGGTAAACAGGTGATGTTGCAAATAGATTATGTAAATAGATAATATCGTAAATGAGTCTGTCTGTAAATAATACTATTACGTATATATCGTAAATGAGTCTGTCTATAAATAATACTATTATGTATATGAAGCAATAGTATTAACTGGAGTTCCTGTGTGAAACTCCTCTTTTAAATAATAAAAACTGCTGCGGATATTACAGTCATCCAGTCCCCTCTTTCGTGTACGGACGATGATCTGGGGGTGCTGAAAGTTTTGAGGGGTGCCTCATTTGTCCAGGTGCTGTACATGCTTCCGGCAAGTTTTATGGCATGTTCCCCTACATCATGTGCGTTTTCTCCGTAAGCATGATACTCGGAAATATAGCCGTGCTTGCTTATATCCCTGGGAAGTGCGCATCCGACGGAAGTACTTAACGTTCTTCTTGGTTCATTGGAAGAGATTCTGGACATCACACAGAAAACTACCTCTCCAGGGCTCAGTTCTTCCAGACCTTCTTCCTTTGTCACAATTTCACATTTTGGAGGCAGAATAGAACTTACAGTTACAAGGTTAAATTTTTCAATGCCCGCATCCCGGAGTGAAACCTCAAATGATTCAAGTTGTTCGGGGTGTGTACCAACTCCACTTGTGAAGAATACTTTTCTTGGAATTAACTTTGTGATCATCTTTGCATCCTTGAGAAGTCATCAATTTGAACTTAATTGAAATGGCAATTATCATTTTTAAGCGTTGCCCTTCAATTTTGCTGGAAAAAGTTCAATTCCTGTTTCTTCAGGCATTATTGGACTGTAGAAGTTTATATCTATACTTTTATATTTAAATGGATTTTGTCAGGAGATTTTTACATGTATTTTTTCAATATGAAGTTCTTTTACTTTTATTCAATAGGCTCTATAAATTAATTTACTCAAAATTAATCGGTTACTTCTAAGATTCTTTTACTTATCCATTCTCTTATTGAGATTATCTCGCTTTTACGTTCTTTTACTGAAATTCTTCTATTTTCCAGCCCTTTTGCAAAATCTCTCATAAGCTTTATATCATGCAGGATAATTACATCGTGTGTTACTCCTTGCAATTTTCCTGTCCACAGCCTTTTAATGATAGGAAAAATTCAGTTTTTCCGGAAACTTTCGGAAATGCGGACCTGATTATACGCGTTATTGTAGCAGGAGATTGTGTTTTTCTGGCCTCGGGCCTGAAAACCGAACTACCATTAATTAACCCGGATGTCGATATAAAGGCAGAGAAAATGGCAGAGAAACTCAACCTTAAAGTTATGGAATTGCTTGACGGCAGGCAGCTCTCAATCAGCGGACTCTCACGGGAACTGAAAGTCGGAGGGATAGAAGAACACCGGCTGGTTCTGACCGGCTACCTCAGGGCACTCCGGGATCTTGAACTTCTGGAGGAAATCGAAGTTCCCCCTTCCAAAATTTATTCTTTGCCTGAAAAAGGCAAGGAGCCTCTGCCAGAAAAGGGCAGGGAACTCAGTCCGGCAGATCCCTCTGATTCTGAAGACATTTACCTCATTTTCAGGGCACAGCTCCTTAAAATCGATCTGGATTTCCGGATTCCTGTTGGCGTTTATGTAATTTCCAGACTGTTTGAAAGGCCCTGTTTTCGCAGGGAGTTAAAACTTGTAGGAATCACCCAGAAACACCTTGACCGGTACATGGAAAAACCCGGACTGGTTTGCGAAGTCCCTGACTCATACCTGAAAAAAGCCCGGGCAGACATTACAAAAATTGAGGTCCCTCCGGATGATCCTGCATATGAAATCCGGGAAAACAGGGAAGAAGTAACCAGGTTTGCAAACGAAGTGCTTGCAGGGATGATTAAACACAGAATGGACCTCGAAGGGCTGGTAGCAAAAAGCAAGCAAACTACCCTGGTCCCCTGAAACCCTTTTATTCCCTATCCTGAAATCCTTTTATTCCCTATCCCGAAATCCTTTTATTCCCTGCCCTGAAGCCTTTACGCAAATCCGAATTACAATCAGGGCTCAAATAGCAGATATGTTGGTCCTAATATGAAAGTTGCCTGTATCCAGATGGATGTGCTTCAATGCAGGAAGCAGGAAAACCTTGAAAAAGCCCTTTATATGGCTCTCAAAGCCGTTGAGAAAGGAGCCGAGTTAATTGTTTTTCCGGAGGTCTTTTCCACAGGTTTTTGCTATGATAACTTCAGCCATGCAGCCGAAAGTCTCCCATCTCCCACTCTTGAGAACCTGGCATGTTTTTCCGAAGCAAATGATTGCATTATCCTGGGTTCAATTATTCAGAAGGATAGTGGAGAATGTGGTATAGAAAGTGATGGAGAAGGTGATGGAGAAACTGGTGGAGAAAAAGTTTTTCCAGAAGGAGAAAATTATTTTCCAGAGGGGGAAAATTATTTTCCAGAGGGAAAAATTGATTTTTCCGGAAAAGTAAAGGAAATGCCGGAAAGTAAAAAATCTGCTCTTTACTATAACCTTGGTTTCTGTTTCGAGTCCGGAAACCTTGCAGGTACCTACCGGAAGACTCACCCCTTCAAAGCCGAAAACAGTTATTTTTCAAAAGGCAATTCAATAGAGCCCATTTCCCTTAAAAAACAAAGTCTGAAAATCGGGTTTGAAATCTGCTACGAGCTCCGCTTTCCCGAGGTTGCAAGAAAACTTTCCCTTGCCGGCTCTGACCTGCTTGTGACCACAGCCGCGTTTCCTAACCCCCGGGCTGAGCACTGGAAAACCCTTGCAAAGGCACGCGCAATCGAAAATCAGATTCCTCATATCGCCTGTAACAGAACCGGCTCTGCTCCTGACTGCACTTACTTCGGAAACTCGATGATTATTGATGCCTGGGGTGAGGTAAAAGCCGATGCCGGCAGCAAAGAATGTGTGATCGTGTATGACCTTGATCTTGCAGGAAAAGATGAGATTCGAAAGGTTATTCCTGTTTTTGAAGACCGGAGAACTGAGCTTTATTGATAGGCTGAAGCAGAGCTGCTCTTGAAAAATGAGAGATACCCGGATGATATTCCGGGTACGGCCTGGAAATATTTAGATATATTCTGAGATAACCTGCCTGCATCAAAGTAAATAAATAGGGTTTCTCGGATTTTAGAGTCTATCGGATTTCAGCCCTGATATGCCTGTAAAACCAGGAAACCCTTATATAGCTTACTTTATGCGAATGGATGCTTTGCTGAATCCTTTTTGTCCAGCGCCTCTTTGACTGTCGGACTGCTCTCCATTGCACGGGATATTGCAAGCTTTGTAGCTTCATAGTTGTATTCGTAGACTTTATCTTTGTCTTTTGCATCCCATTCGATAAAGACCGAAACAATTATGAAAATGTCATCTGCCTGCTCTTCAGGCAGTACTCCGGCAGCTACCGAGTCCATAACCGCTTTTGCAACCGCAGCCTGTGCCGGCCCGAACATCAGGGCAGCCTGTGCCACATTCTTGATCGTTACCTTGTTTACGAGCAGGGTTACAGGTTTTGGCTGGAGATTCGGCTCAAGGACAGCAAGGAGCGGGGTATGACCCTGCCTGGGCATCGCAAGGGAATTCATAAATGCTGCCTCTACCGGTCCTCCTCTTGGGCCGATGATAAGGTCGATGTGTGCAATTTCCGGGCCTGAGCCAATGAGGGCTTCTCCTATCATGCTTTTTAAAACAGTTTTTACCAATTTCAACACCTCAAGTCTATTTCTACAAAGGAAAAATCGTACCCAATCCCTTTCCTGAAAGATAAATTTACTGATATTTTGATGATGTTATGATAATGGGGCGGGAGAGAGTAAGGCTGTTTCCATATGTAGATAATAAATTAACCTTTAATACTTTCAAACTAAATTAACCTTTACTACTTTCAAACTAAATTAACCTTTACTACTTTCAAACTAAATTAACCTTTAATACTTTCAAACTAAATTAACCTTTAATACTTTCAAACATACATAAATAATTTGTTAGTTCCCGGCCTTGCTTATATAACTATTTTATTCAGTTACGGTTGCCCTGAAAATTTTGTCCCGAAACTTTTTCTCGGAGAAACTTTTACCCGGAGAAACTTTTACCCGGAGAAACTTTGCCCCTGTAACAGAATGGCTTTTACACAGGATCGGGAGTAGATGGGACTAATGCCCATAGAGCCAGACCCTTTCTGCCTCATAATCGGACTATGGGGTGCATGTCTGCAAAAGAAGAGTGACATCTTGAACTCGATCGTGTGGTCAACAGCAAAAGATAAGAAATAAAAATACGATCCCGTAGAAGAGTACTCCGGGTTTCAAAAGTACTCCGGGTTTCAAAACTCATTTTGGAAACCGGAAGGGAGCACTTTTCAAAAAAAGAACTAAATTTCAAATTGCTTTTCACAGGGAAATCCCTGAAAGGATCTCAAGCCTTTTGTTCCAGTGGTCGAGTCCCCTTTTTGCCGCATACCAGTCGAAGAAATCACTTTCATCTCCCATGTTTCCGGCTTCAAACTTTGCTCTGAGCTCACTTGAGCTGTACCCGAACTTTGCTTCAAAATCCTCACAGATTATGGAATACCGCTTGACCTTGTATTTTGCAACATGCTTTTCATGTTCAAGAGCCGAACGGATAGCCTCACATACTTCCTGAGGTGAGAAATCAGTCTCTATATTAAGTGTGAAACTCATGTCTATCCCTATTAAGAATAGTCTCCTATTTCATATAAAGTAATTAGAAAATAAACAATTGAACAGGTTTATTACCTGAAAAATCTCTTTCTCATGCCTTCCATTTCACGAGCTTATTTTCATAACTACCTTATTTCTTTTTTTCAGAATTTCTTTTTACCGTTTCTTTTTCCGGCTCTTCGTCATTCTCTATGGATAAGATGATTTTCAATTCAAGACCGCGTTGGGTTTTCTGAGAATATCCACACGAAACAACGAAGAGCCCTTTTTCCTTTACAGCAAGCCCTATCAGAAGCATTCCCATAAAAAAGTTATAAGGAAATAAAGTAACAAAGAAGGTTGGGGCGAGTTAAATAAGGTGGAGGGGAGTTAAATAAGGTGGAGGAGAGCTGATAAGAACAGATAAATCACAGATTTAAAGGATTCAGGTTAAAAACAGAACCGGTTTAGAAGGTTTACATATTTAGACGAATACATTTTCAATAATTGCTGCAGAATATGAAATTCAAATCTCTTTTACCTGGATTGCTTCTTTTAGCATGTGCGAGAAAAGGTCGGTACCCCATTTAAGGGTTTCAGGTTCGGAACTTATCAGGCTTTCGTGTTCAAAGAATTTCTCCCTGGAGAAAAGGGTGAGCAGAAAAAACCTATCTGTTACTGTAAGGTCTGCAATTTTAGGGTCTTGCGGGAAGATAAACACTCTGACGTTTCCAAAATTCAGGAAAGTGCACAGTTCTTCCCTGTAATCCGTTTTGAACCTCCGGAACACTGGCTCTGTAAACATCAAAGAAATTTCCACTCCTTTTTTTGCAAGTTCCGGGTAGAGTGTGGTAAAAGAAGGGTGGAAATAGGAAGCAAAACCGAAAATATGCGTGGAAAGATGAAGTTTTTCTACAAATTCAGGGTTAAGTTCGAACATGTGGCTCACCTCCGGAAGGATGAGTTTGCAGTTCTTCAGTTCATAAAGTCTTTTGCGTAAAAAAGGAGGGATTCCTTCAAGGTTTCTTTTCGTCCAGTAATCGAAATTTTCTTCCAGGACTTCCAGGGTGTCCAGAAAAGGCGGCATTTTGTCCGCGATTATAATTCCCATTGGAGAAAGTTCATAGGTATGCCCCTTCTGTATAACGAGATTTCCTTCCTTCAATTTTTTGATCTGAGGGAGGATTGAAACAGGGCCTGCGGAAAGGTGTTTCTGAATCTCAGCCATACTCCCTGGCTTATCTTTCAGAAAAAGAAGAAGTTTCTTCCTTTTCTCAGATAAAAAGACCAGCTCTATTAATTTGACTTGTTCCTTCATCTAAACACCGTAAATAAAACACCAATGATGTTTAGATGGCAGAACAGCTATTTATACATTGTTATAAACTTTTAACCGTTACATGGTGTACGAAAAAAATGGAAAAAGGAATGAAAATGAAAGATGGAAAGAATATGAACCAAGGACGGAAAATGAAAGGAGGAGAATAAAATAAGGACGGAAAATGAAAGGAGGAGAATAAAAAAAATATTCTACAGGTTCGGACAAAAAAGGCTGCCGGAAAGGGTATGATTCTTGCAGCGAGTGGCATTCTGCCAGTTAGAACCTGATAGCATCAAGGACCGCCAGTTTTTGCTTCCAGTGGTCAAGCCCTCTTTTTGCGGCATACCAGTCAAAATATTTGTCGTCGTCTATATATTCACCGGCTTCAAATTTTTGTATGAACTCCGTGGAGATCAGGTCGTACTGGTCTTCAAATTCATCGCAGATCATGGCGTAGCGGTATACCTTGTATTTCGCAAGATGTTTATCATGTTCCAGAGCCGAGCGAATGACCTCGCTTACTTCCTGTAGCGAGTAATCGGTATCAATCTGCAATGTAAGGTCCATGTTTATCCCATAGAATAATTGTTGAAGGCAATAAAAATGTTGCTGATACTAAAAATTGATCCTATATCTCTTTTTCTATTTATTAATGAGTTATATCCTCTGGGATCTAAAGAATATAGGGAGCATGAGGCTAAGATTCAAAAATCTAAGATTGGTGCAGGATTCAGGCCCACCTGCGAATAGATTACAAAAAAGCCTGAATGAATGAATGAATGAATGAATGAGTTTGTAAAAATAAAAAGAAATATGGGTAAATAAACCGAAATAAGGAAAAATAAACTGAAATAAAAATAAATAAATAGAAATGAAGGGAAAATAAAAAAATAATAAAAAATTCAGAACAGATAGGTGTAGAAAAGTGTGGATTTGGAAATTAAACCTACACCGTCATCAGTTTCGGGTCACGATACGGATTATCCCGGAGTTCTCCATGTTCTTATAAATGAATGCTGAAGAGTATGCAAGCAGCATGAACTTAAAGCCCTGGGCAAAGTCCATTTCCATGAACATTAATATCATGTACATGAAGAAGGTAAATTGTATTACACACAGGAACATTCCGGCTGCGGTGAACATTTTCTGACGACTGCTACTATCACTACTGTCTGGATCATCTGATTCTTCTGACATTTTGTTTCGGACCTCGCAAATAAAAGTGCTAAAGGTGTTTTATATTTAGTTTGTTTTTATTTTATTTTGGTTTGTGTTTTTTACTTGATTCTGCTTTTTACTGAAGGCAGTTTTCAACCAGCTCAAATTAAATAGTCTCCCCAGCTTTACAGCATAGCAACTAGCTTCTCTGAAGCTTTTAAAACGAGACAAAAAGCTGAAAACTTCAACAGATGCATCTGAAGGTTCAGTTATATTGATCTTCTGGTGCAACATTTATGTGAAAAAACACGCTCCAATTTAGAGACTTTTATACAATCTTACTATTTGTTATGGATGGTATATATAACTTGCGAGGGGAGGGTGGGTACTGCAGAGCTTGAACCTGTTTTTCATTTTGATGTTTTGAGATCATACGTCAATTCCCAGGATAATTCTTAGCCTTTTATCCGGATATCAAGGCTTTTTTTGCCGCATACCAGTTGAAAAGTCATCAGAATCCCCGGTTTCTCCGGAATTGAATTTTTCAATAAAAAGGCTGGAGTCCATCCCGTATTTTTTCTCGAAATTCTCGCAGGTATCCGAATACTTTTTTATTTTGTATTTTGCAATGCGCTCGTTATGTTCAAGTGCTCTAAGCAGTTTTCTTAGAATTTAGTGTACAATAGTCAATTATCTTCCAACTTTTCATCTTTCGATTTTTTCAGATGCCTATACATAAATCCAATCAGAGAAACTCCCACTCCACTAAAAATCCATCCTATATTATTAGAAATCCATGATTGGTCTTCTGTTTCTGATATATTCAGAACTCCGATTTCTATAATTTGTTTATAAATGGAATCTAAATAAACCGTGAAATTTTGGGAGCTTTCAGGCGTTTTTTCTGGAAGTTCGGGATATATTCCTTTGACTCCTCTAGGATCAGAATCTAATGTTTTTGTAGATTCAGTAAAAGTAGTTGTTACGTTTTTTTCGTCTTTGATTTCTCCTTTGTCAATCTTGAATCCATAATCAGTTATTGAGTTATCTGTTACAAGTTTAACTTTTAATGTATCTCCTGTATACCATTCTGTCCAGAAATCTTTACCTGTGTTCCCATAATTATAAGTCACAAGTTTATTATCGTATTTATCATAAAGAATTAGTTTATCGTAACTGGTAAGATCAAGATTTTCAAAGTGGAGCCGTATCTGAGCAGCACCAGATCTGCTTATATCAGGCCATGTATATTCAAAATTGTTTGCATAAGGATGATGTGACTCTGCTAAAGAGTTATCAGATA
Organism: Methanosarcina sp. 1.H.A.2.2; assembly: GCF_000979975.1. Taxonomy (NCBI): domain Archaea; kingdom Methanobacteriati; phylum Methanobacteriota; class Methanomicrobia; order Methanosarcinales; family Methanosarcinaceae; genus Methanosarcina; species Methanosarcina sp. 1.H.A.2.2. The sequence goes on along the minus strand of NZ_JJQL01000089.1, from coordinate 15,896 downwards.
TGCCCATATCTGATCTTCCCTCTACTTCGTCAATCTTTAATCCATAACCCGTTTTTGAGTTATCTGTTACAAGTTTAACTTTTAGTGTATCTCCTGTATACCATTCTGTCCAGAAATCTTTACCTGTGTTCCCATAATTATAAGATACGAGTTTATCATCGTATTTATCATAAAGAATTAGTTTATCGTAACTGGCAAGATCAAGATTTTCGAAGTGGAGTCGTATTTGAGTAGCACCAGGTTTGCTTATATCAGGCCATGTATATTCAAAATTGTTTGCATAAGGGTGATACGACTCAGGTAAAGAGTTATTAGATGTAGAGACATCCGACCTAAATTCTATTTTGTCGATTTTAAACCCGTAAGCGGTATACGAATTATCTGTTACAAGTTTAACTTTTAATGTATCTCCTGTATACCATTCTGTCCAGAAATCTTTACCTGTGTTCCCATAATTATAAGTCACAAGTTTATTATCGTATTTATCATAAAGAATTAGTTTATCGTAACTGGCAAGATCAATATTCTCAAAGTGAACTCGTATCTGATTAGCGCCAGATTCGCTTATATCAGGCCATGTATCTACAAAATTATTTGCATAAGGATGATCAGATTCAGCTAAACATTCAGATGATGAAGCGGATGTACATCCATTGATAATTATTAACAGACAACACAATATAATTTTTAGAATAGATACTCTAGACATTTCTCCACCTTTTCAAGTCTCTATAAATGGAATTATTTAACGGAGTAAATCACGAAAAGAAAAAAATAATGCACAGGCAAATTTGCAAAAGTTACTATTTTTTGGACAGTTTACTGTTTTTATAATGCTGATTTTTCATTTCAAACGGACAACTTCCTAAGTAACTAACGTTTTTTATTGGGGGGAATGAAAACTTGATAATTAACCATTTTAAATTTATGAAATCAATATTGATTTTTAGTGTCTCTTAACATTGAAATTTCCCTTGAAAGTACAACTCAATACATATAATAATCTTTCGAAAAATACTAAATATGTATAATATAATTAGTATATTTGTCAATTTATTTTTTGGTTGTGGCCGGTCCCTCAGAACTTTCCCGGAACTGCCTTCGTTAATATTAAGCGAAAAAAGCCGGAAACTTCAATAAAAGTGAGATTTTCGGGGCTGGAAACTTTTCCGGCGGCAGGACATTTTTAGGACTGATATTTTATTTTTAGTCGCCCCCTTCAGATTTCCGCACAACCGGAGAGAAAAAGCAGAAGATCACTTCCTCCGGGCGGGATTTTTAAGATATGATTTTTATTTTTTGGCTGTGGGCGGCTGCTCAGAACTTTCCCGGCGCTGCCTTCGTTAATATCAAGCGAAAAAGCAAAACGTTGGGCAGAAATTTCATTAACTGATTTACAAAAGCAACAAAAACCCGAGATCGAAATAAAGTCTGTCGTGCAACTTCTTTACCATTTTTTCAGCAATTCAAAAAGCTAAAAAACAATAAACGTGTCTAATTATTATACGCTAAAGGCTAAATCCTATACTATAGGTGAAACCATGTCCGTTTTATCTGAGATCTTCGGAGACCGCCCCCAGGCAAAAATAGTTGAAGCATTTGCAGAGAACCATGACGACAAACTGTATATTGCCGATATAGTCCGGATGACGGGCGTTTCAAAAGCAACCGTCTACAAGCATCTGAATAAATTAGTTGCAGAAGGAATTGTCGAAGAGAAAGGCAGAGCAGGAAACATCAGGTTTTTCCAGTTAAATCCCAGCAGCCCGAAAGCAAAAATTATCCTGATGCTCGAAAGGTTTATTATTTCTGAATAGCTGGACAAATTGGTGGAAGAAGGGTAAGGAGAAGAAGGCGGGAAAAACTTAAATGCGGCTGCTTACGGAGATGAAAATCCGGAACATCCGGTCTCTGGGGAGAGTGGGGGGAGCCGCGAAGAAACTGCGGCTTTTAAAGAAGAGCCGGAATATATTGATTCTTATGGAATCGAAGCGGCATCTACAGCAGACGGTGAGACCTACCTGATTGGGAATTTTGAAAGCTTTGAAGACGCCAAAGACTTCCTCGAATGGGAGTTAAACCATTTTGAAACCATTAATGCCAGGATAATCAGGCACACTGAAAGGACAAGCATGGAAGCAATATTTACAGACATCCTTGAAAGGTTCTTTTACCATAAACTTCCTTCATGGGATTCGCAAATATGAAAGTGCCAGTGGTTATGAATTTCTGGCACTGTTCGAGATGCTTTTTGCCGGTGATGGGTACTAAAACTTAATAAGGGCTGCCTCAATGAAAATACGACCTTGGCAGAAATCTACAAAAATGAAATAGCTTTCAATTGGTTATTATGTAGATGGAGCTTAACAAGTATTAATCCCATCTATGTGATTTATTATAATTGTATTCGTCTATTTTTTCCTGCCGGAGATATTTTTTAAGGTATTCAACTTTTATTTCGTCTGGTAGTTGAATATACTTTTCTCTATCTCCAGATGATAATTTATTTAAAATGCAACTTTCTTCTGATTTTAATTTATCCTCGTCTTTTATTTTGAATCCAAGTTTCCGGGAATCCTCAAGTATCTTGAGAGCATTAATTGATTGTTTTAACGTCGGTTCCTGTACTTTACTTGCCAGTGTGCTCATTGAATGAGCCAGACTTCTCTGCCACGGTTGTAAAGAACCTGTTTGCTTTGCCCAGTAAGAGATGTTTATCCATGTTTCTGAGCTTACAAGCATTAATTCTGAAATCATCTTTCGGTCTTCACTATCCGGACTCTCTATTCCTTTATCGGCTCTATTTCTGCTTCTTTTATCTATTTTTATCAGTTCTTTTTGAATTTCGAGAGGTAAATCCATCTTTTTTATAATCAGTTCTTTCCAGCATTGTTCTTTTTTACACCACTCTGTTACGTTTTTCCCATCAGGAGAATCTATTATATGTTGATAAACATGTCTGGATACCATTACTATTGTATCTATCAGAACAGGGGTAAGGGCTTGTTGTCGCCAGATTTCATCCAGATTTATTCTTTTCTCGGTTTTATAAAAAATGAGGGAAAGAGTATAAGTAACAATATTTGCCCGATATCCTCCATACTTTTGCTTTTCAACAATCTTTTCTGTTTCCTTGAAAAGTATGGCTTTTGCAATCAAATGTTCAAAGTATAAACTATCAGGCTTAAAATCTCCTCTTTCTTTTAATCGTGCCATGAAGTCCTTGAAGTTTTTCTCTGCACCTCTGCTCACAATATGTGGAAGTTGATCCCAGGTATTCTCATATTTGGCCAGATCTGTTTTGGAAAATTTTTGTTTGTTCGGATTTCTAGCTTCAAAAGCTTTTTTGCGAGATTCAGTATTTTCTCTACCTTTTTCATCGAGATATTGGCCTCTGGAGCGTTCATAATACCAGCGAGTTTGAGCCTGCATACCATGTTTTGCAGGTGCCCATATTGTTCGGGATAGCTCTTCAAGTTTGACATGGTATGGATGGTTAGATGAAAAATCAGCAACACTTACTTTATTCTGACTATTGGCACACTCTGAAATTCGGGGTACAATATAATCTAAACGCTCTGGTTCCTTCAATACAGTTAACTTTAAAGGTATCAGAACATCAGAAACATCAGCATTGTTCTTTTTGACAGCATTGTATATGGAAGCTGTTGTTTGCCCTCCATTCACGATCTGAAAGTCTTTTGCCCATTTAATTCTATAGTCCCCACTCGAAGATTTTTTGACTTTTAATTCCTTTGCGGTAACGGAAAGTCCATTATTATACGCAAGGAACATATATGGCTCTTTTATTATTGTTTCCCTTATACCTTTATTGATATTACCTCGTACCTGCAAAAACGACCTGACATTTCTTTCTAAAAGTCGCGGTCCAAATTTTTCATATAGTTTAAAAAGTACGTTTCCGGGCATAATTGCAAGGTATGTCTTATAAAATGGATTGTATTCGTCCATGGGAAGACAACTAAAATCACCAAAGTCATTTTCAAAATCAATTTCTATTGCTTCTCTTTTGTTTCCTGAACTTTTTAACCTGTAAAGTCTTTCAAGATCCCATATGTGGTAGGAAATTGTCACATCTACAGATATTTCATCATCTATGGGGTCTTTTTTTGCTATTCCATCAGTTAAAAGAAATAATCTTACATTTGTAAGGTTATCCTTCATATCATAAATAATGGAAGCCAGATCGAACACATCGGATGCTTCTTCAAGATCTTTGTGATAACCTTCACAACATCTGGAATAAAAATTGTAAATCTTTTTGAATGCAGTGTTCATATCGCTTTTTGGAACACTGGCAAGGTTTCCATCACCATAATAAATAGATATAAAAAGGTCGAGACAACTTTCATTTTCACTGATTGCATAACCGTTTACTTTTATACCCCTTGACCTGTGAGAACATACAAATGGATTATCTATCTCATCTGCTTCACACAGGTCTTCCATCATAATTTCTGTAAATTTGTCCTCTCTAAAATATTCTTCATCTTCTACCTGTGACTGACTGATAATTTCCTGCTGGTACGTTTTAGCAAACTCTTCTATTTCCGAATCTAGATTCATTTTCTGACCTCAACAAAGGACTTGAAATCGAAATCATCTATCTTATAGCTCATGCATTCGGCAACGCAGATTGAATAACGTACATCCCCCACACCATCTGGTAAATTCTGTTCCACTATTCTTGGGAATTTATCTTTTACTTCAAAAATATTTGAATATCTTATAGTATATGATACATCTTCATATTTATGCGTATGTTCCTCCAGATAACCCGCTTCTACCAAAGAGTCCATAAATTTTCTATATGATGATAAATCTGAAGAAATGAGTCTTTTGATATCTTCAACAATGGACTGAAGTGTTTCTCCAACTCCTTTATTCATTTCAACCAGATAAATATGCTCAAGGAACAATCTGTCAAGTCCGACGTCATCTAGCTGCTGTTCATTCGAAATAGGTATTTTTTGGTGCTGTTTTCCAACAGTAGTTTTTACCTCAACAGCCCAGTTCATAAATTGAAAATCCTGAGATTTTCCTGAAGGTCCTTTCCATGAAGCAATTCCTTCTTGAATACCTAGGTAAGGCAACATATATTTTCTCAAAAACCACAGTTCTCCGTAAAGTCCTCTCTGTGCTTTTTCACTGAGCCCCTTATTTCCATACTTTTCAAGAAATTGTTGCCACTTTATAATTCTTTCAATAAATGATTTTATTAATTCTCTTTCTTCAGTTATTTCATTTATATTTTTGAGGATATCGTTAACAAGGCTGGAAAAAATATCCGAAAATCTGAAATCTATCAATTTAAGCTCAAGAATGGCATAACTGTCAGGGTCTTCAGATATCATAAATACTTTCAGCTCAAACCCTCTTGATCGAGGTAATGAATTAATATCAGGAATATTTGAACGTGAAACTTTTAGCAGGAAAAGACGGCTGTTTTCAGGTTTTTCCATAGCCAGAAAAAGATCGAAGGGATAGTCTGAATAGACCCTTCTCTTTAAAATAAAACTTTCACCTTCAGAAACTGAATCCTCTTCCATTGATTTCCAGATTTCTTCAATCATTGAAAACACCGAATTCCTGTTCCCAGTAGATGTTATTCACTTTATAATCAACAGTTCTGGCATTTTCACTTCCTGGGAAACTGAAGGCTAACCCTACAACAGGCTTTACGGTATCCGCAAATTCGCGACTGTGGTCAAGAGGATAAATTATCAAAAGACCGGTATCAGGAGATCGGAAATTTCTAATATATCTTCCACCGGGGATATCTGGACGTTTACCAGTTTTTTCATACATTTCCTGACGTGCTCTTCCTATCTGATCTTCCGTGAGATCAATTACTTCATCGGCAGGACTTATAAGGCGACCATTTGACATTGAGTATTTATCCTTTTCGATATTTTCATTTGCATTCTGACGTTGAGTTAGACGCACATCATACCCGCCAATATTACAAACATTTGCTCCTTTTTTACTGGAAGATACCAGACAAACTGACCATTTTTTTAATTCATTAATTTCCATCTGAGCTTCAATATAATCAATCAGTATTTTGGGATTTGCTTTTCTTGAATCCGGATGAATTATAATTTCATTTAACAAATCAATAATGAATTTTGTTGGAACACTATCCCAGAGATAATTACCATGCAATGGGCGATACGGAGTTTCATCTTCAGGAGTTCCCAGTTGTTGTACAAATTGAGAAAGCACCTTGAAATTATGCTCTACTGTAGGATTATCTGTATTAAAAACAACAGTTTCTATAATGTGACCTGCATAGGATAACTTCATCGGAGTACCATTTCTCATTTTGTTTACGGCAGTGATCAGAAGTTCTCCGGGATGGGTTCTTACCCTCAATCCATAATCTTCTGGGCTCTTATTGAGTGCCGCCATATAGTTGAGATCACTTCTGAGCTCTTCGCTCGCCATCGTGATGTATTTGTACCACGTTACAAGTTCTTCGGATGTGTAGAGTCTGCAAAGGTCTGCATATCCAGGTCGATAGCCGAACCATCTTCCCATTTGCATGAGAGTGTCATACATGCGAGAAGCACGCAGATAGTAACTTATAGTTAATCCTTCAAGTGTTAACCCTCTGGAAAGCTTATCTCCACCAATAGCTATGAAACTTCCACCATCAGAATAAGAATCATAATCTAGAAGATCATTAGCTGTTCCATTTATAAGTTTAACATTAATTTTTGCTACCGCAGTGAAAAGATTAGTTTTTACATCTTCCCATTCCACATTTATTATTTTTGGGTCATTAATCTGTTTTTTTACTGCTTCAGTTGTTTTTACATAATCGTCTTTCCATATACATTCAAGTTCTTCAATCAGATTCTCTTTCGAGCCACCATCGCCATATTCAATTCTTCTTCTTATAAATTCAAGTTCTTCTTTCACAAGATAATAAATTTTCATCTGTAAGTTAGTGTATCTTGTAACGTGGATTAGCATTGAATTATGTTCTTTTTCCTGCTTTCTCGCAGCTCTAGCAGCACAGGAAATAACAAAACATCTAATCGCCTTTTTAAGTGACTCTGGAATCTCTACAGGTTCATGGTATTTTTTATGGTTTGTTGGTATAAATTCTTCAAAATCGTCAATCACCCTTATAATAGGAATGCCTTCTTCTTCTTTGATACCCGCCTGTTCATAAGTATCCAGACCAAATACTTTTGCAGGTCCAATATGGTTGGAAGGGGAAGGGAGATTTATTATAAAGTTTTTCGGAAAAAGGTCATCTCCATACCTGTCACTCTCTATGACAGGCATAATAAAAATATTTCCAAAGGGTGTCGCTGTATATCCAACGTAAGCAGTTTTCTCAAAACTATTCAATAATTGCCTTATCAAACCATTTATAGCAGTAGCATCACAATCATCAAGCACTTTTCCATTTTCATCAACTGGTGTTTCATTGGTGTTTAGAGATGCGTTATCAGCTTCATCGTCTATAAGGAGTAAAGGGATTTCACTGACTATTTTCACTCCTTTTTTATTTAGTTCCCCATGAATACTCGTAGCCCAGTTGAGCAGATTTTTCAGGACAGACTTGTTCTTTTTTACAACCAGAAGAACGGGATCTGATCCAATCATGACAGCTCCCTGTGATGCAATTTTTCGAGTGAAATCGCCATTGTCATCGCTGCTGGTCAGCGAATTTACTGGAAGAAGTTTTTGACCTATAAGTCTTCCAACTCCAATTTTTAGATTTTCCTGGTTAAATGCCCTGTTCATTCGAGTATCGAAACCCAGAAATTCCATATCCAGTCTTGCCTGTGTCTGGCTTCTTAAACTCTTATGCTGCCCTGCAAGAACAATTATAAGCTTGTATCCCGCATCTACTGCTTTACATACGAGTCCCGTATAGTTCGCTGTCTTTCCGGATTGTACCTGACCAACAGCCATCCCCCTTCTATCCCACGGGCCTTCTCTTTGAGGGTCTTCAAGTCTTTCAAGTATTTGATCTGTAAGTGAGTCTATTCCCATTATAATCTTATAGCTCCACCCCTTCTCCTCTTCTAGATACCTTTTGTATCTATTCCAGAATTTCCATTCAATTGAGCTCTTATGAGAAGGTAACCATACCTTATGGCCTATTTCCCGATCTTCAAGAATTGTGCCTTTTCCCATTTTTACATTACATCTACTTTCAACATCTCTTTTCAAGAATTCCCAGTCTATTTCACTTTGAGGGTTTTCATTAGATAGCATTAATTTTACCATTTCGACCTTATTTGAAATGATATTTTCAGTTATTTCCTTATTTGACTTTAATAAAGTCATCACTATCGTTATTGCTCCATTATAATCGGTCATTAATTACCCTCTATTGAATAATCAGTATCTTTTATGTAATTGAGAACAAATTCGGGATAATCACTGAAGGGATCCATTGAAAGAAGTCTCTCTCTGGATTCAGACTTGGGAATTCCAGAATTTATTAACGAATTATATACTTCCTGCATAACCTCTATGATTTCAGAAGAAGGAGTTTTCTCAAAAGGCTTTAAATGGTTATCCGGACTTTCACAGTTGTTTAGTGCTATTAAGGGAATGGGCACAGTTTCTTCAATCATTCGTATCATTGCAGATAATTTGGAGGCTTTTTCTCCTGAACTTTCAAAAAGTTCCTTTAAAAGAGGATGATTACGATTTATATTATAGGAAATTTTGCCATGCCTTACTTTTTGTTCCCAGACATAAACAAATTCCGATGAATTTGTTCTGGCGATTACTTTTCCTCTGTGGCGGTATATTTCAGCGGCTCTATTTCGCGTTAATTTTGCAATGCGTTTTAAATCGTCTCTGAGGAAGGGAGGAGGACGAGCGATAGACTTTTTTACATCAATCTTCCATTCATCGTCCATAGAGTTCGGAATGTCTACCTGTATGCGTGCCAATTTGTAGTGTTCTTCTTTTTTGAAGCCGAGTCCGAGCCAATCTCCTGCAACTATCAATCTCTCATTTCTATAAACATAAAAACCCTGAGCTGCGTTCCACCCTTTTGGACCAGCGGCATACGAATGGGTTTCTTCATTTATTTTGGAATGATGTGGGAGAATATAGGGGTTCACAACTATTTTAGCCGAAACGAATTTTTCTTCATTCAAAAGTTGAGTGGATTTTTCTTTTATTAAAAAAGGATCCCATGGTTCAATTTCCCTATCATTTATCCATATTTTGAGCCCGTTTCTTTTTTCGATAAATCGATGGAATACCATGGTAAGGTGAACTTTCACATTGTCCACACGTTCAAAGAATAATTTCTGGTCTTTGACATCATCAACTTTTGTGCCAGCAACTATCCGATCAATATTTTCCCAGAAAATAACCGTACCCTGTTCCATATTTTGGAGTTCATCCAGAAGTCCCGAATCAAATGAACCATTTACTTTTAATAGTCGCCATTCCCCGGTTTTAACGACATAATCTAGATCCCAGCATCTTATAGTAATGTCACAATCTTTAGATTTTGTTGCTACAGTTAGTTTCCTGCACTGAGAAAATGAAGCAGTTTTAAGGCCAAGGCCAAATCGTCCAAGATCTTTTGGATTTCTTTCTTCAAGTGGATTTTTACTTCCAGGGCGCATTGCATTAATCAATTCTTCTTCAGTCATCCCACAACCATCATCTTTTATAGAGATGATCGAATTCTCTCCATTCCAGCAGAAATTCAACCAGATGTTAGCAGCTCCTGCTGAAATACTGTTGTCGATAAGATCTGCAATAGCAGTCTGGAGGTCATAACCAAAGGCTCGAAGAGATTCTATTAATGCTCCAGCATCGGGCTCAGCAATATCAAAATCATCCGATATCTCTCTAAATTCTTCCAGATATTTTTCCATAAAGATCCCTTGAATTGGCCAACTAGTAACTACTCTTCTTAAAGAAAATAATACATTATTATTCGATGTAGAGCTCCTTTTATATATATTTCCGTACACTTTGACGAATAGTAGCAAAGATAGTAAAATAAACTGAAATTCTATAAGCAAATTTATTTATATTCCGTTTTGGGAATCATAACGGCCACAACATTTAAGTAATAATGAGAAAGGACAAATCGATGACCTGTGGAAGAAAACCTAAAATAATTTACTTCAAATATTGAGATTCGATTTGAAAAAAAGTGCATATATCTCTAAGATTACAAATTTTACATCTGGGTTTTTCTCCCGGAATACAAATAACATTTGCAAAATCAATCAAAGAGAAAGAAACGTTTTTGGGATCCCAGAAATTAACAAGGTCGTACATGATATCATAAAATAGTTTGCTTCTTCTGGAGGAATCTGTAATATTCAGCCCAAAAATTCTTCCCAGAACACGCACCGTATTAGTGTCCAGTACTGGTTCAGGAAGGTTATAACCAAAACATAGAATGGCCGCTGAGATATAATTTCCCACTCCTGGCATTGCCATCAATTTCTTCCTGTCCAGAGGCAATTTCCCACCATATTTTTCTACAACTTCGACGGCCATGTCGTAAAGTAAATCTGCACGCCAGAAAAGTCCAAGGGATTTCAAATCAGCTTTAATCGCTTCACGGCCAGCTCTGACAATGGACTCAAAATCAGGATATTTAAGGATAAATTCTTCATAAATATCCTTTACCTGATCAGCTTTAGTTCTATGAAGCATCACTTCAGCAATGGCAATTTTATATGGATCTGAGGTCTCCCTCCATGGGAATTCCCTGATATTTTGCCCTCCCCACATCAGAAGTTCAGTGCGAATTACCTTTATTTTTTTGAAATAGTTTTTATCCTTAGTAATCGTCCTCATAAAATCTCTTTGAGCATCTTTTCTATTTCAATTGCAATCCCTTTCGCCATCAAAGGAGGTACAGCATTACCAATCTGAGAATACTGAGAAGTTCTTGGCCCTTCAAATTTATAATTGTCAGGGAATGACTGTATTCTCGCCACTTCTCTTACTGTAAGAGACCTGATTTGCTCAATATCTGGATGAATAAAGTGGTGACCATCCTTGGCAATATGAGCTACTACCGAATGAGAGCAACCATTCATGTCAACTACCTTGAAGCGATCAAGAAATACATCTTTTCTATTATGAGACTGAAGTTCAGACGGTAAATCGGTGTACTTTAATCTTTTTTTATCCTGATTCCACTTAGAAATAACAAGTTTGTATATATTACGATCCTGAGGATTGTGTATTCTTGCTTTATGCTGGATAAGTTTATCTTCTTGCTTCCTAATATTAAATTTTTTCAGGTAACGGGATGCATCTGAAAAAGGTATTTTGTAGTCAACGGGATCATCAGTACCTTCACCTGGCTGTAAAGATGGAAGATCTTTCAGGATATCTGAAACATGAAATTCTTCTGGAGGTTTTTCCGGAAATAATGGATAAGAAAAATCATATTCCTTTTTCCAGCCAATAAATATGATTCTTTTTCTTTCCTGGAGAACAGAGAAATTTTTGGCATTAAGTATTCTTGCTTCTGTTTTATATCCTAACTTTTCTACTTCATGATGTAAATTTGTATAAATTGAACCCTTTTTTGCACTTATTAAACCGGGAACATTTTCAAAGACGAATAGTTTTGGCTCAAATTTATTTATAAATGCTAAGTAATGCTTATATAAATAATTTCTCGGGTCGGATTTCATTCCATTGGGATCTCTACTTCTCCCTGCAAGTGAATATGCCTGGCAGGGTGGCCCTCCAATAATTACATCAACTGAATCACTATCCATGACTTTCAAATGTTCTTGAATTTTTTCCATCATAGGATTTTCGTTTATTTCGGTTACTTCTCCCAGCAATAATCCAGCTGGTGGTAGTTCCAGATCTTTGAATTTTTGGAGAAATTCATCTCTGTTGAGATTTCCTGAAATGTAATCCCTATAAATATCTTCATGATTGGAGTTTTTCAAAGCGTGGTAAATTGCTCTGGTTTCGAGGGAAGCTCGAGCCCGGTCATCTTTCTCTATATGAGATACAAATTTAAATCCCTGCTGAAAGAAACCCTCTGAGAGTCCTCCTGCACCAGAAAACGTATCAAGAACTGTGTATTTTGGGTTCATCCAGAAATTCACCGAAACTGTTTTTCTTTTTTACTTTGTTCATTCTCTAAAAAACGATTAACATCAGATGAAATTGGAATATATTAACATGTTGATGTGAATCATCTGATTTTAAAACTTTGGATTTCTCCTACCTACTCAAACTACATCTTTAAATCCCATACATCCCTTTTCTATCCACAATATAACTTTCATAACTTTTACTCGGTGACATTTTTATGAAAAATAGGCTGTACAAATATTATCCTGACGATTTCGGGGAGCTTACTGTTGACGTTTTACATATGAACCTGGTGTTTGATGTCTATGATGACAAAACCAATGTGAAATCCCTGCTCAGGGTCAGGACAAAGGACGCTCCTATTGAGACGCTGGAATTAAACTGCAGGGACCTTGAGATCCGGGCTGTGAGCTGCATACAGTCTGAGGTTTCATACAGGTACAGGCAGGACGATGCGATTCTTGAAATTAATTTCAGGGACGTGATTCCGCCGCATACTGAGATTGCGGTTGTTACGGATACGGTTTGCAGGCCTACCAAAAATGTCCTTGAAGGGCTGTATTACGATGAAACGCCGGCAGGGGCTCCTCCGCAGCAGATCACGCAGTGCCAGCAGTGGGGGTTCCAGAGGATCGTGCCCTGCATAGATGACATGTGCGCAAAATGCACGTACAGGACAACCATCATTGCAGATTCGAGGTACACGAACCTTATCACAAACGGGGACGTCGTTGTCGAAAGGCATACCGTAAAGCCGGGCAGGGACAAAATCGTCTATGACAACTCCGTCACTCCGATGGCAACATATCTCTTTTTCCTGGGCGTGGGGACTTATGCGACTTTTACCAGGGAATTTGAGTACCCTGATGGGGAGACTTTCATGCTGGAACTGCTTGTGCCGCCCGGCTCAAACGCAGAAGCTGCCGAAAAAGCGCTTGACATCCTGCATGATTCGGCTATGTGGGTCTATCTTTTTACAGGGGCCGAGCAGTTCGATGAAGATAAGCTGCCTGTCAGGAAGGAACTCTGGGAGCTTGTCCGCAAGCGAGAGAAAATAAAACTTGATGCAAAGTCCGAATCCCCCCTGGAAGAAGAACTCCAGGTGGTCAGGGACGAGCTTGCAAAACTCAACGGGGCCATCACTCCGGGGTACAAATACACGGGAACCGTCTACAGGGAAATCGGGATGCAGAACTCGGACTTCGGGGGCATGGAAAACGTCGGGAACACCACGATTACCACAAACCGTATAATGCCTACCCTGCAGATCACTGACCCGGCTTTCGAGTACATGATCAGGGTCAAGGTGCACGAATATTACCACAACCAGAACGGGTCCGAGGTTACTGGAAAAAGCCCCTTTGAGATCTGGCTGAACGAAGCTGTGACCGTGCATGTGGAAGAGCAGTACCACGCCTTCCTCTTCGGAGAGGATTACCAGAGGATCGGCAGGCTGCTTGACCTGTTTGCCCCGGCATCGGGGACTTTTGCCCTGGACTCGGGAGCTGCGTCCATGCCCATAATCCCTGACGGCTTCAATGACCCAAATGACCTGATCACTGCCGTTACGTATGTAAAATCCCCCGAATACGTGCGCATGGTCGAGACCCTCATAGGCAAGGACACTTTTGTCCGGGGCCTGGACCGCTACTTCAAAAAGTTCAGTCACTCAAACGCGGCCACGCAGGACTGGATCGAAGCCATGGAAGAAGAAAGCGGGCAGCCTTTAAAGGAAATGGCCGAAACCTGGCTGAAGCAGACAAGGTTCCCTGTAGTCGAGGTCTCAGCCGAATATGACATGCCTTCCCGGAAGTTCACTTTCTTCCTAAAACAGCAGGTCCCTGCCGGAGGAAAGCCCTGGGAGTTCCCCTTCAAGGCAGCCCTGGTGGACGAAAACGGAAATGACCTTGCCGAAGTCCTGGAAAGAATAAGTGGGGAAACTGCAGAAATTACGGTTGAAAACGTGGACATGCCTTCTTTCCTTTCCCTGAACAGGGAGTCTTCCTTCTATGGAAAACTTGTTTACAGGGCAAGCCAGGAAGAGCTCCTGCTGCAGGTCCGGAAGGACAGCGACATCACAGGCAGGTTTACCGCCTTCTATACCCTTGTGGACCGGGAAAAGCTGAGGCTCCTTAAAGTTCCGGGTGCAGCCCCCTCTGAAGACTTTATAGAACTCTACTACAGGCTCTTTAATGACCGGCAGCTTCTCGAAAGGGCAGGAGGACAGTTCCTGGCCATTTTTGAGTCCGTAGAAGACGAGGAGTTTGCCCACCACTATCAGGCACTTTTTGACGTAAAGAAAACACTTCTGCAAGCGGTTGCCTGGAAATACAGGAACTCCCTTATTTCTTCCTACCACTTCTTTGAGAATACTTCGGTTGCACGGGATGCTTCTCTTGAAGAAACAGCAAGGGTGATCAAGGGCAGGCAGGCTAAAAATGTCTGTCTCGGAGTCCTTGCAACCCTCGATACCCCTGACATCCATGCCCTGATAAAACAGCAGTTTGAGACCGCAGCCTGTGCAACAGACCGATTGAGCGCATTTGCCGCGTACCTTAACAGTTCGGCTCCGGACAAGATTGAAGTCCTGAGGGCCTTTGAAGCGGAATCAAAGCAGAACCTTGTTGCCTGGGAAGCCTTCCTTGCAGTAATAGGAAATAACAGCAGTGTTGATGCAGTCGAACTGGTCCGGGAAATGGAAAGGTCACCTGCCTTCAGGATCGAACAGACAAACGACCAGCGTGCCCTTTACGGAAGCTTTGCCCGCAACCGCAAAAAGTCCCTCCAGACCGAAGAAGGCAGGGCTCTCTTTGCAGAAATCCTGAAAAAGCTGGCTTCTGTAAACGAATTCAGCACAGTCAATATGCTCAACGCCTTTGCAAACATAGACCAGATGGAATCAAAGTATCATATCCCACTGGTAAAGATCCTGGCAGACCTCCTTGGAGACCTCGACTCCCAGAAATTCCCAAGCGTCTATAACAGGATCCGAAAACTCCTTCTTGGAGCCCCGAAAGCTGTCAAAACATACGGCATAGAGCATGGAGAAATTAAGGCTCTGCATTCGGAAAAACCCCTCGCTTAAGTCCTGATAAGATTATCCGGCCCGGAAGGAGCCAAAAATATTTTTTTCCTTCCGGATACTGCTTTTTTGCACCTATTCATTGAGTTTCAGCCTATTTTTCTTATAACTTTTCTGAAATCGTATTTGAAGGACAGATGCAGGAAGAATATTTATCCGGGGGAAAGGAAATGTTATAAACGTTATTTGGGAGCTTTTTGTCGGATTTCAATATCCGGCTTTTAAGGGGTGGTAAAAGGACATTTGAATATTTTGAAGGTTTGTTTCTGGACGCATTCTCTGCTCTGTTCAATATTGTGGGCTCTCTTCTCATTATCTACGGCGGGCTCAGGGCAATTTCAGAGATTATCCTGCTTGAAGTTTTGAAGAAACCTTATAGCTACCAGCAGGTAAGAAAAGAGCTGACAAACAAAATTGTCTTCGGGCTTGAGTTTTTCATTGCCGCAGACATCCTGGAAACCGTAAGGAACCCCTCGCAGGAAGAACTGCTTCTGCTGGGTACGGTTGTGTTGATAAGGACGGTCCTTGGCTATTTCCTCAGCAAGGAAGTTTCGGAATACCGGCTGGATTGAAACAGAGTTGAAAAACCCGATCCTGCAAGATGCCTGAACTTCCTTCATCTTTTAACACCCCTAACTTTCTCTGTCTTTTCGGTCCCGAATTCTTCCTAAAAAATCAAATATAAATATAAATATAAATATAAATATAAATA